>NZ_JCACKO010000020.1:6700-66494 GCF_059505445.1 Brasilonema angustatum
GATTAGGAGCAGGGGTGATGTGCAAACCATAATTTATTTACTGTATAAGCTGGTTAGACTGCCCACTATTAAATATAAATGGTCTGTGATGGTCTTTCAAAAGCATAGGTCAAAATTGGTAAATATTGGCGTATCCCGTGTAAATCGACTAGAACTCAAGCCAGACAGCGATTAGGAGCAGGGGTGATGTGCAAACCATAATTTATTTACTGTATAAGCTGGTTTGACTGGCCACTATTAAATATTGGTTGACAACGCTCTAGCTTCATCCGTTTGTAAAAGTTAGAAAAGCACATTCAGAGGCTATTTATAAAGTAAATATAAAGATGGCTAGCCAAGCGTAATTACAAAGGTAAGATACTTACAAGACAGTGTATATACTTACAGAAATGACTCGAAAAGCTTATTATAGCGACCTTAGTGACTTAGAATGGAAAATTTTGGCACCTTTGATTCCACCAGCCAAATCTGGTGGGCATCCTCTCCCAAGGGGAGACGCTCCGCTAACGCACAACTGATATGAGGGAAGTATGTAATGTCATCTATTGTAAATCGACTAGAACCCAAGCCAGACAGCGATTAGGAGCAGGCGTGATGTGCAAACTATAATTTATTTACTGCATAAGCTGGTTTGACTGTTCACTATTAAATATTGGTAGACAACACTTTAGCTTTATCCGTTTGTAAAGGTAAGATATGCATATTCAATACACTGATTCTTGAAATCTTAATAGAGTGGTTCTTTTAACGAATGATTTTTATATATAGATATTGAGAGTGAAAATATGAAATACTTAAATTATACTCTAAATTATTTAAAAAGAAATTATCGAGCTTTATCGAAATTAATATTTATAACATTACCGATATTAATATTTATAAAATTACCTATATTAACAATTGAATATTTCGGTTATTTTATAATAATACTGATTAAACCTTTTGTCGATTACTTAATTTGTTTAAGAGTTCAATTGATTATCGCTTTAGCTATTTACCTAATTTTTACAAATTTGGATCAAACAATAGAGGTTTATCAATCACTTATTTTAGATGACAAGGGACAAAAAGCGTCTCACTACGCATATATAACCACAATTTTTGTGTCTATATTGACATTTTTTATGTGGTATACTTCCTACCTGATAAAAATAAATGTATATGATGTAAATACTAAAAATAAGAATACATCATATTCAAAAGAAACTGAAAAGAAGGAGAATAGTGAAACAAAGTTTATTCAATGGTTCAAAAAGAACATATTCTATTCAAACAAATTTGAAACGGACAAGAAAAATAAAAATATTGTTCTATGGATAAAAGAGAAGATAGCTTTTATTCAAAATCAAATTAAAAAAGCAATAAATTTTTTGGAAAAACCATTTGTACATGTCTTTAATTTATTAGTTCTAACACTGTTAGGAATGATTCCAATTGCTAGTCTTGCTACGGGTCTTTATAACGGATATAAGGAGCTTTATAAAGCATCTACGGATTCTTCTAACGTTTCTAATCAAGACAACTATGAAAAAGCATCTGTTTTTTTAAAAAGTTGGTCAGATGGAATTAATGTCGTTTTATTCCTTGTTCTCGTTTCTTTTGTTGTTGCTAATATCATATATCTACTTAAGTTCAAAAATAAAGATTGGTTTAGTTTAAAAAATCCTATCTTCTTACAACTTGAAGTACTATTTTTTAACTTGTCTCACTTGACTTTGAATCTATTTTCATTGCCTTTAATAGCTGATACGAGTTCAAAGTACTCTAAGGGAGTAAAAACTCTTATTCTTGTTTCAGTATTACTTACAATCTTTTCTTTTTATTATGAATACGAGCAAAAACGAAAGATTGAAATATCGACAGTCGAGCAAAATACATACTCGAAAAAGTACTTTATTTATTTTAAAAATTTAATATACTTAGTACTGACAGTTTCTTTACCTTTTATCTTTTTGAACTTAAATATCCCTTTCTCATCCAGTTGGATTGGGATGATTAGTGTATTGTCTATTGGATTTACTGCACTTTTGATTCTCTTTACAACTATTTATATTTGGGGTCATAATACTAATATACCTCTTCTGACTATTTTATTTGGATTGGTTATTATTTTCAGCTTATTTAACATTAATGATAATCATCATTTAAAAAATTTACCGTGGATGTCGAAGTACTCACTTCACCCTTTAGAAGATAATTTTAATACATGGCTTAAAAAGAAACCAGGTATTTATAAATATAATAAAGATAATCCTTATACTGTTTATATTGTTTCTGCTCAAGGTGGTGGGATCTATGCAGCCTACTATACAGCAAGAGCTTTAGCAATCTTGAGTGAAAAAGTTCCTAATTTTCCCCAGCATCTTTTTGCTATAAGTAGTGTTTCTGGCGGTAGCTTGGGAGCATCAGTCTATTCGAGTTTGATAAAGGAAACTCATGGTGAATATAAGGGATTAAGTAATAAAGTTAATAAATATTTTAATCATGATTTCCTCTCTCCCTTATACACATTTGGTATGTTTCCTGATATGATTCAGGGGTTTTTACCCACGGGTATCAATGATTGGGATCGGGCAAAGGGGCTAGAATATGCCTTTGAAAAAGCCTGGTCTTATAAAAATAGTAAAAATAATAATCCCTTTAAGAACTCTTTTTACGAACATTGGGATCCTACTAAAATAGCTCCTGCCCTAGTGTTCAATACAACAGTAGTTGAAACAGGTAAAAGGTTGGTAATAAGTCCTTTTAAACAAAAAGATCTCGACGTCCTTGAAAATGTAAACTTAAGCTTGAGTACAGCTATTGGACTTAGCGCTAGATTTCCCTTTATCACCCCGGTAGCTTGGTATCATGAAAGTAAGGGTAAAAACAAATACACTAAACATTTAGTTGATGGTGGTTATTTTGATAATTCAGGGATTTTCACAGCCTTAGATATTGGTCAAACTTTGGATAAAAGTGAAAAGATTAAAGAGAATAATATTAATTTTCAAATTATTTACTTAGCGATTGGTAGTCAATCGGAAAACAATACGATTGATAATCAACAAGGGTTGACATCGTTTAATGAAATTTCTTCACCGCTTCAAGCTTTTATTAATGCTAGGCTAGAAAGTGATTTTACTGCTATTGATATGTCTAAATTCATTATCTCTAGTGATAGTAAAATTCGATCAAAGGATAAATCAAAGCCAAAAGTCAAAACTTTGATACTTGAAGCCGAAAATAATAGTATCAAGCTTCCGCTTACCTGGAATATTTCTGAGAAATCAAAAAATGACATTAATAAATATATTCCAGATCCAAGCAATTGTGAAGATAAAAATACGAAAGATTTTATACGTAATAATTGTAGTACTTTTAAATCAATTAAGGACGATTTGATTAAGAACGATGATATTTAATTAAAAAACCTTATTTAAACCTATGCCAGCAGATTACTCGAAGCAAAATCTTAAAGGACGAGATTTTAAAAGTCAAAATCTCAGAGGAGCTAATTTCAAGGGTGCTATTCTAAAAGGGGCTAATTTCAAAGCACAAGACTTAACGGACGCTGACTTTAGTTATGCAAAAATTTATAGTGCTGATTTTACTGATGCTAATTTAACAAAAGCTAATTTTAGCCATGCAAAAGCTGGATTGCGAAGGCGATGGGCTATTTTCTTAGTGTTTATTTCGTGGACGCTTATAAGTCTATCAGGATTTTTTTCAGCAGGATCTGGTACTTTGGTCGCAATGCTAGTATTTAGCAAAGATACAAACTCTCAGCTAATGTATCAAGTTGGAGGGTTGAGTATTATATTTATGATAGGTATATTCTTTTTGTTTACAATTTACCAAGGAATATTAGTGGGTATGGGAGCTTTCGTTGGATCTGGAGCCTTAACTGTACCCTTAGCTGTACCCTTTGTTCTTCAAAACGGAGACGTCGATGCTTTAGCCTTGACCTTAGCTGGAGCCTTAGGCTTAGTTTTAGCCCTAGTTGAAGTCTTAAGTGGAGTCGGAGTTTTAGTTGCAACAAGAGGAAAAGTTTTAGTTGTAACCGCAGTCGTAATTGGAACTGTAATCGGAGCTAAAGTCGGATTTTTCCTTGGAAACAAAGTTGCACACAACGGGGTCAAAGCGGAATTTTACGTTTTACCCATAGCCGTAGTTTTAGCCACAGCAGCAATAATATTATTAAGCACATATATAATTAGACGTGGATTTAAGGGAGACCCCAAGCACGTCTTGATTTGCGACATTGCAGTTGCTTTTGCAACTTTAAAAGGAACAAGTTTCTGTAGTGCCAATTTAACGGATGCTAATTTTACATCTGCTACTCTCGGAAATACGGATTTTAGCAAAGCGAATTTGACTCGTACAAGCTTTTATAAAGCCAATAAATTACACAGAGTTCATTCTAGTTCTAGCTATCTACAAATTACACAGGTACGTGATTGTTTAGTAACTGGACATGGTTATTGTAAAAAATTTGATCGCTTAGACCTACGTGGAGTTAACTTTAAAGGTACTAATTTAACAGACGCTAGTTTCATCAGCGCCGACTTAAGCTTTGCAAATTTACAAGATGCGGATTTATCCAGAGCCAAGCTAGTACAAGCGCAGTTAGATGGTACTGATTTTACAGGTGCTACTCTTACAGGAGCTTACATTCAAGACTGGGGCATTACTAGAGATACCAAATTTGATGGGGCGCGGTGTGAGTACGTTTATATGCGGTTTCCCACAAAAGAGAATCCTGACCCTTGTCGTAAACCGGATAATCGAGAAGAAGTTTTTGCCGATGGGGAGTTTGGCGATTTTATCAAGCCGATTTTTGATACTCTAGACCTTTACCATAGCCAAAGTATTGACCCCCGTGCTATTGCCATTTCATTTAACCAGTTAGCTGAAAATCATCCTGATGCTGAGTTGAGAATTGTCGGCATGGAGATGCGGGGTGAAGATAAGTTTTTACTTCGTGCTAAGACTGCTCTAGATGCTGATAAGTCTGAACTTAGTGCGGAATATTTTGACATTTACAATCAACTTAAGGGGTTGTCAGAGCAAGAAATCAGATTGCTGTTACAAGAGCAAGGTAGCGAAATACATGATTTGAAAAAATCAGTACAATCGATACTTCAAAGCTCGAATTCTTACACAAGAAAAACGATTTTGATTCTAACGGCTAATCCCAAAAGCACTACGTCTTTACGATTGGATGAAGAGGTACGAGAAATTGATGCTGGATTAAAAAGAGCAAAAAGAAGAGAGGAGTTTAACTTAGAACAACGTTGGGCTGTGCGTGTGCGAGATGTATCTCAAGCATTATTAGACTTCGAGCCCCAAATTGTTCATTTCAGTGGACATGGTTCTAAAGATGATGGTTTGGCGTTTGAAAATCAAACTGGAGATGCACAGTTAGTAAATACAGAAGCTCTAGCAGAATTGTTCAAGTTGTTTACTGCTCACACTGAATGCGTTTTGCTCAATGCGTGTTATTCATCGGTACAAGCAGATGCAATTGTCCAACATATTCCCTACGTTATTGGAATGAACAAAGAGATTGGTGATCAAGCTAGTATTGAATTTGCCATCGGTTTTTACACTGCATTAGGGGCGGGAAAATCAATTGAGTTCTCATACCAATTTGGGTGTAATGCTATTCGGCTTGCAGGAATTCCAGAACACTTAACACCTGTATTAAAGAAAAAACAGTAAACTCAAAGCACGTTTGAATTTTGAATTCCCTAACATGGAGGCCTGTTTGGGTTTGAATAAATCATCTGCAAAATCTTGGGCGGTTGTTCACCAATGTGAAAAGCACGGACTCGTTCCTCAATCACTCTATCTGCATTCGTCACCCGCGCAAATTGCCTTTTGTGTTCTGCCCAAGATTCTACAAGCGTTGTTTCTACAAAGCGACTAGGATCAGACAAATCTTGATACAAGCCCCACTGCAGTGCACCATCACGCCGGCGAATTTGGCTAAATGCTTGCATCACCTTGGAAAATTCTTCAGCGTTTGCTAGGTCAATGCGATACTCTAAAGTAATCAAAACAGGACCATCATTTGGGCAAGGTTCAAAAGCAATGCGTGGTTGATCCCAATGCAGGGACGCTTGTAAGTCCAATTTTTCAGCACAGCGAAGACGATAACGCTTTGTCAGCAGGACACACACAATTAATCCTACAGCAGCACTGGTAAGGGCAGTTGAGATACTTGTATGTTGAGCCAAAGTACCCCACAAAAGACTGCCCAACACCATTCCTCCTTGGAACACAAGCAATTGTACAGATAAAGCTCTAGCACGCACCCAGCTTGGAACTGATGTTTGGGCTGTGACAGTCAGACTAACCATAACGCACAGGGACGAAATGCCCACCAGCAGCATTACTACCCACACCAGTGGTACAATCCGGAAATATGCTAGCGCTAGCATCATCGCAGCCATCACTAAGGATGCGATCGCCACCAGGCTGTCGATTGAAAATTTCTCTCGTGCTTTGGGTAAAAGAAACGCTCCTCCTAAGCCGCCAATGCCCCAAAAGCCAAGAACGACACCATATCCAAACGCATCCAGCCCCAACTCTTTGCGCCCCAGCAGTGGTAGTAGGGCAAACAAGGCGCTGGCAAAGAAAATGTAGGCTATTGTTCTAATCAGTACAGATTGGAAGACTGGGGCGTAGCGGATGTAACGTACCCCTGCTTGCATAGCTCCCACAAACCGTTCTGTGGGTAAGGCACTCTTTTCATGCGTACGTTCCCAACGAGCAATCACGAAGATCACGCTCACAAATGAGGCAGCATTTAGCAGGAAAACAACACCTGTTCCTGCTGTGGCGATGACAATCCCTGCTACGGCTGGACCAATTGAGCGAGATAAATTAACAACAATACCACTGAGAGTGACAGCTTGCGGCAGTTCTTCTTTCGATACGAGTTGGGGTGTGACAGCTTGCCAAACAGGCATATTCATCGAACTGCCTATACTCAGGGCAAACGTCAGCCCTAAGAGTATCCACGGAGTTGTAATGTGAGCTACTGTCAGCACACCCAACAAAGCAGCTACGATTAACATCCAACCCTGTGTCCACAGCAGCATCTTGCGACGATCAACAACGTCGGCGATCGCTCCTGCTGGTAAAGCCAGCAAGAAAAACGGCAAGCTAGACGCCGCCTGCATCAGCGCCACTAATAGCGGTGAATTGGGTGCAAGAGTTGTCATTAACCATGATGCGCCGACATCGTGCATCCAAGTCCCAATGCTTGACACCGCTGATGCTACCCACAAGGCACGAAACACCGGCTGACGCAAAGGAGTCCACATGGAAAGAGCAACTGCTGATGGTGATGTCATGGGGAGATCCTGGAGTAGGGTGGAGTGAAGTAGCTACGGGGTTTTTCCAAAACCCCTCTGGGCATATACGGGCGATCGCTCGTGTGGCATGACTTGATAGAACTATCTACCACAAATCGACGATCTGTAATTGGACTGTACCAGATTTCATGGTCTGGTTTACCTTGCCGTTTAAAGTAAGCTATTCGAGAGTCAACAAACTAGGGGTGTAAGGGTGTAAGGGGAGCCAGTGCGTTGGGCGGGTTTCCCTTACACCCTCATACCCCTACACCCCTTTCTTGGTCAGTACTTAAGGCAGACTGTGACGTTCAAAAAAGTTCCAAATCATCTGACTGGCGTTAAAGCCAAGCTTATTGTTGAACTTATTGAGGCTAGCATCATCAGAAGTGCCACCAGGCCAAGCATGTCCACCACCTACAACAGTTGCAAGAAAAACTTCTGAGCCATCTTTACAACCTGAGTAGCGAGAGATTTTGACTTTATAGGGGGCGCGTGGATTAGCACCGGGAAGCAGTCGCACTGGAGCCGATCCACCGCAGCGATCGCGCGATCGCCAAAAGTTAATTGTTGCGGGGACGGAAATCAGCGCTCCTCGCTCTTGGGAGTCGTGATCGCCTTGATATTGTACGGAGCGATCATTTGTACCGTTGATCATTAGTATTGATACGGCTGCCCGTGGCTGACAAAGAGGTTTAAGTCGCACTGGCATCGCACCTGCTACTGATGCAAAAGCAGCAATTTTATTAGGGAATTTACAAGCCAAGGCTTGGGCTAGAATTGCTCCTTTGGAAAAGCCAGTCACATAAATTTTCTCGCTGTCAATATTTCTTGTTTGTTGTATGCGCTTAATCAATGCTGAAACAAATGAAAGATCATCCACACCCGTTTGAGAATTAGCTCGCAAGCTCCATTCTTGGTTAATTCCATCTGGATAAGCAACAATAAACCCTTTTTGCTCAGCTAAAGTATTGAAGCGAGAAACATGAGCAATTGAATGACCACTACCACCATGTCCGTGAAACACTAAAACTAATGGCATCGGACGACGAGAATTATAAGATTTTGGGGTGTAAAGATAGTAGGTACGCGATCGCCCTTGATTGCTTATTTGCTGGTCGTTGCCACCGTAAGCGATTTTTTTGCTAGATATGGTTTTTTCTTGTGCTTGAATGATTCGGCAATCTGTTACCAAGAACGTTGAGAGCAGGCAAACAAGAATGTGAAAAAATCGGGAATTCAAATTACTCTTCACTGTCAATATCATTAAATCTGTTGATTTTTTTATAAGCGTTCAGCCGTCACCACTTAGTGTTCAGCTTGCCTTGCCGAAAGACCGACAAATCATGCTTGCTGATGAGTCAAAGCTAGTAGCTGAATACTTACAAATAAACACTTTTTGAATTAGGCAGTTCACAGATCTACCTATTAAACAAAAAAGTGGTTAAATATTCTAAAATACGCAATCCTCTAAGAGAACCAGAAACGAGGCGAGTTGCAGCAATTGGTTGTCTGAGGAGTCCCATTGCTAAAGGAAATGCCTGCAAAGAACCATCAGAGTGAAATGCATTGCTGAGGTTAGGAATATTGTGATGTGCATCGTCGCTGATAACTCGCAGCATTGATACAGCAATTCCTAACTCACTCAAAAATTCTAATACTAAAAATCCCTCCATGTCTACAACGTCAGCACCATATGTTTGACCTAATTGAAATTTTTCACTTGCAGAATAAATCAGGCGATCGCTTGTCAAACCAATACCTGTAAAAACTCTATCTTGTAATTTATTTTGGACTATCTCCGTTAACGAGCGATCGCACAAAAGTTCAGCAGCATTTTTCTTTTCTTCTGCACCAGGATAAATGCAACTTCGATACACTACAGCCTTGCCAACACTATATTTAGTTGACAAACTTCCACATAACCCAATCAACAAAACTCTCGGTTGCGGATGATGAGAAAGGTGTCCAGCTTGTAACCATTGTTCTAAATGTTTGGTTAGTCCTGAAGAACCCATAGGAATGGGAAAAACAGGCGGTGTCGCAACTGCAAGGCGATTTAATCCTTTGCAAACAGCTTTGTACTCTGATCCAGTAACAACTAAAATGGCATCCACAAGCATTGTCATAATCTTTTGGCGCTATTGCGTATACTGCTATTACAGTCTTGCTTTTCGCCTCTGGGATACTAACTGGGCTGCTAACAGAATTGCTGCTTTCATACTCGTAGCATCAGCAATTCCCTTACCCGCAATATCAAACGCCGTCCCGTGATCCGGTGAGGTACGAACAAAAGGAAGACCTATAGAAGTATTAACTGCTCTGTCAAATGCCATCAACTTTACCGGTATTAAACCTTGGTCATGATACAGTGCAATGTAAGCATCTGCAGCTTGTGACGGCTCAATGTTACCATACCAAGCTTGACCTGGTTTAACCCACATTGTATCTGGTGGAACCGGACCGTCTAATTGTAAATTCGGGCGGTTTTTGCGTTCTTGCTCAATCCAGGGAATTAACCAATCTTGTTCTTCGTGTCCAAGTTGTCCCTGTTCGCCGCTGTGGGGATTTAAACCAGCGATCGCAATTCTCGCTTTTTGTAAACCAAAATCTTTCTCCAAACACTCCACCAACAAGTCAAGTTTTTCTGTCATCAACTCTGGTGTTAGTACTTTTGGTACTTGACTTAATGGCACATGTGTGCAGGCAAGCAGAGTGCAAAGTGTCCAGTTAGTGTGGGGCGATCGCGCGACAAACAACATTCCCACACGTTTTGCGCCTGACTTTTGGGCCAAAAGTTCTGTTTGACCTGGATAATTATACCCTGCCGCCTTCCAGGCTGATTTGGCAATTGGACCTGTTACGATACCATCAAATTGATTGGCCAGTGTTTGGGCTATGGCTGTTTCCATATAAGCAAAGCTAGCCGCACCACTTGCTGCATTACCCGTCCCGATGATAATTTCGTCCTGTGTGTGCTTGTCTAAGGGCACATCAAGAATTGATAACTCTGCTGGATCTGCTAAAGGCTGAGAATTTTCGGCTAATTTTAGTTTCGTATAAATCTCTACTAAGAAATCTCGGCTACCCACGACCGTCAGATCACAACTTTTGCTAACTTCTGGATCGGCTAAAGCTTTTAAAATAACTTCTGGTCCAATTCCTGCTGGATCTCCCAGTGTTAATGCTAAGCGTGGGCGGCTTGGCACTGATGTTATATCTTTTTGATCTAATTTGTACATTGTTGGCATATTATTCCTTCTCAAGATACACTTCAACTTCGTAGAGAGCAGGAATTTGCTCAAAACAGACTTGTTTGGTCAGTAAACTAGGGGTGTAAGGGGGTAAGGGGGTAAGGGTGTAGGGGATCCCCATCAATGAATTGAGGTGCTACAGGCACCTGTAGGATCTCCCGACTTGAGACATCTGGCGTGGGCTTGAGTCCTTCTGGGTTCGGCGGCGTGGCAACAAAGAAGATCCCCTCTTCCCCCTACACCCCTACACCCCCACACCCCTACACCCAGGAGCGAAGCGATAAAAAAATATTCAATCGGAGGGAGACAAGGAGGACGACTTGAGATATCGGCAACTTTACAATGTTTCACACAAGTCTAATACTATGGCAGCTCTTTCAGGCTCTGGTAAACTTAACTTAATTAAACAATTTGCAAAGGAGAATTAGAACAATGAGCGGCGAAATGTTAAATGCAGCTTTGTTGTCCTTCGGTTTAATCTTTGTGGGCTGGGCTTTAGGCGCTTTGTTGCTGAAAATTCAAGGTGGCGAAGAGGAATCGCTGTAAAAAAGCATCGCGCTAGAGACAAGAGACAACTTTAAAGTCTCTTTGTCTCGTATACGCGCTTTCAAAGCGTGTAAACTTTTGTTTGCATAGTCAAGTCTGATAAGATTTTATTCATAAAAGTTTAAATTTTGTAAAAAGCTCTCATGACATTATTAATAATTGGTGCCACTGGTACTTTAGGGAGACAAGTGGCTCGTCGTGCGATCGATGAGGGGTATAAAGTTCGGTGTCTTGTTCGGAATGCAAAAAAAGCCGCGTTTTTAAAAGAGTGGGGAGCCCAAGTCGTACCAGGAGATTTATGCTACCGTCAGACATTGAAAGCAGCACTTGAAGGTGTGACAGCAGTTATTGATGCGTCAACATCTCGTCCTGCCGATTCTGTTAGTATCAGACAAGTAGATTGGGAAGGCAAAGTCTCTTTGATTCAAGAGTCTGTTGCTGCAGGTGTGGAACGTTTTATCTTTTTCTCCTTACTGGATGCGGAAAAATATCCAGACGTACCCTTAATGGAGATTAAACGATGTACAGAACTTTTTTTGGCTGAATCCGGTTTAAATTACACCATATTGCGACTGTCTGGCTTCATGCAAGGCTTAATCGGTCAATATGGAATTCCGATATTAGAGGGACAGCCTGTTTGGGTAACAGGAGATTCGTCTCCGATCGCCTACATGGACACTCAGGATGTTGCTAAATTTGCCATTCGCGCGCTGAAGATACCAGAAGCCGAAAAGCAAACTTTTCCAGTGGTGGGAACTCGTGCTTGGAGTGCCGAGGAAATTATAGCCTTGTGCGAACGCTTATCTGGAAAGGAAGCGCGGATTACACGGTTGCCAATTAATTTACTACGTACCGTGCGCCGAGTCATACGCTTCTTTCAGTGGGGATGGAACGTATCAGATAGACTTGCTTTTACAGAAGTCATCGCTAGTGGCAAGCCACTAAATGCTCCAATGGAGGAAGTTTATCAGGTTTTTGGGTTAGAGCCCAGCGAAACAGCAACCGTAGAAAGTTACCTGGAAGAGTACTTCAGTCGAATTATGAAGAAGCTCAAGGAGTTAGACTACCAGAAGATTCAGCCCAAAAAACAAAAACCAAAAAGATCCCCGTTTAAGAAAACCGACACTCAGTAGCTATCAGTCATAAGTTATGAGTCAGTAGTTATGACACAAAAACAAAATACTAATGACTAAATAGCCCAAAATGTGCAACGATTAACATAATAAAGTGCGTCACTAATAATTTGGATATTTCAGTGTGCCCAAAGCAGGCATTATCTACAATGACGTTAAGCCGGTAGCAAGCCGAATCGCTATCGAACTGAAACAGACATTAACCGCAGCAGGTTGGGATATCTGTGTCACATCAGCTGTAGGCGGAATATTGGGCTATTCTACACCTGAAAGTCCCGTATGCCACACCCCAATAGAGGGACTAACACCCCCTGGATTTGATTCAGATATGAAATTTGCGGTGGTGTTAGGCGGAGACGGTACAGTTCTGGCTGCTTCTCGTTTAGTTGCTCCTTGTGGTATCCCGATTTTAACGGTCAACACCGGTCACATGGGATTTTTGACCGAAACTTATCTCAATCAATTACCCCAAGCAATAGAAAAGTTGCTTCTGGGTGATTATGAGATTGAGGAAAGAGCGATGCTCACAATCAGAGTTTTTCGGGAAGATTATGTCATGTGGGAAGCTCTGTGCTTAAATGAGATGGTGCTGCATCGAGAACCATTGACCTCTATGTGTCATTTTGAGATAGCGGTTGGTCGGCACGCAGCAGTAGACATTGCAGCAGATGGTGTGATAGTATCTACGCCGACAGGTTCTACAGCATATTCATTGAGTGCTGGCGGTCCAGTCGTGACTCCGGGTGTACCCGTACTGCAGCTTGTACCCATATGTCCTCATTCTCTGGCTTCTAGAGCTTTGGTATTTCCAGATAGTGAACCACTGAATATCTACCCAGTGAACACTCCTCGGCTGGTGATGACTGTGGATGGTAATGGGGGGTGCTATGTTCTGCCAGACGATAGAGTTTCTGTAGAGAAGTCACCCTATTGCGCCCCGTTTGTCCGTCTCCAACCCGCAGAATTTTTCAGGATTTTACGAGAAAAACTGGGTTGGGGTTTACCACATATAGCTAAGCCTAGCTCTGTAGAATTACCCTAGGGTTATTTGGGATTTTGGATGAGTGAGGGGTTGTCTAAAAGTTGAATTTATCATTCTGCTGATAAACAATGCCAGCTAGATTTGAAATTAGTGATTAAAATGACTGTATCTGTCGATTTGTATGGCAGATACTTATATGTGCTAATACATGGTCGGTAGAACACGTGTCAAGTCAAGATTGATTGATCACCAAAAAATCCGTAAACTGCACTTCTACCAACTTCAGTAAAAATCCTAAATCTAAAATCGAACATCCAAAATCAATATGACGGTAGCTCATAACCCTTGTGTATTGCTAATTGAAAGCGATGAAAATCTCGCAAATCAGCTTGCTTTTGATTTAAAAGAAGCTGGTTATGATCCCATCGTGGCTCATGATGGGACAAATGGTATACAATATAGTCGCGATCGCGAACCTGCTTTAGTTGTCATCGACCGAATGCTGGCAGGAGAATCCGGACTGTCGTTATGTAAAAATTTTAGAACGACTGGAATGCGATCGCCCGTCCTAGTTCTAATGGCACGCGATACAGTAGATGATCGTGTAGCTTGCTTAGATGCTGGAGCTGATGATTACTTTCTCAAGCCTTACCGGGGTGAGGATTTTTTGAACCTGGTTCGCTTATACTTAAAACCTGAAGTCGATACTTCCGAGCACTTACGTTTTGGTGATCTCATTTTAGATATAGCAACCCGCCGCGCCATACTTAATGAACGGGCGATTGACTTAACAATGAAGGAATTTGACCTGCTTAAGTATATGATGGAACATCCCCGTGAGGTATTAACCCGCGAACAAATACTGGAAAATGTTTGGGGTTACGACTTTATGGGCGAGTCGAATGTGATTGAAGTGTACATTCGCTACTTGCGACTCAAAATTGAAGATGAAGGTCAAAAGCGACTCATTCAAACGGTGCGAGGTGTAGGCTATGTATTGAGAGATACTTGAACACAAGTGGGAAGAGTCGAGGAAGTGAGGTGAATAACAAAATAGATAGCTAATGACTAAAATTTTTATGATTAATTGGCTAAGTTTGCTATCAGTAGTTTTGAGCATTTTGCTAGCCGGCTGTTCTGTTCCTACACAAGCAGTTCTTCCCACGGCTACGCCTAGTTCTCAATCCCAAGCACCAATGTCTTCAAAGCTAACTAAGAATGCAGGTCAACAACTACCAATTTCAGCTGTGGCGGTTGTTCCCGATGTTCCCGATGGTACAAAAATTGAGTTAGAAGTCGCACAGACACCCCAACAGCAAGAGATGGGGTTGATGTATCGTCCAGCTTTACCCGATAACCGTGGAATGCTGTTTGAGTTTCGATCACCGTTTACAGCCAGTTTCTGGATGAAGAATGTACCAGTAGCACTGGATATGGTTTTTATGCTAAATGGGAAAGTGCAGTACATTGCTGCTTCCGCACCTCCTTGCAACACCACTCCTTGTCCTACTTATGGTCCCCAGACACCAATTAATCAAGTCATAGAACTACGTTCCGGGCGGGCTGCACAATTGGGCTTGAAAGTTGGCGATTCTGTAAAAATTGAGCATTTAAAATCAGGCAATATACGGCAATAAAGATTTAGATCTTGCCCACCGGGTCTTAACACTTAGTACCGCGCGTCTCCCCTTGGGACACGCGCAAGGGACGCTGAATTCGCTCATTCACTGAATTTTGGATGGGTGTTTTACTTCCGCCGTTGTCTACTAGTATTTTATAGCAGTCCTAAATGAGATTGTAAATTGTCCCATGAGGGCTCTTAACGCTTAACGCTTAACGCTTAACAGGAATTGTTTATAAATGATTTAGGATTGCTATATTTGTCACATTTATGTAAATATTTATTAAAATTTTGGCAAATAAAAGAAATTTAAGAGATTCTTTGACAAGTGAAAGAATAAAAGCGTTGTTAGCCAAGAATGGACTGCTTCTTGCTCCGCTAACAGTATAAATTCTGTACGACTAGTGGATGAATAAGTGGATGAACAAATGGATTTAAGTCTCCCGCCAAATTGTCAAATTGGTGGTCTACAATGAGTCGCGCCTTTGAATCCGCCACTAATTCCATTCCGACTTCCAACTTTTACCTCTGACTTTCGACCTGCGACCTCCAACTTCTAACTTCTGTGTTAACTCAGTACACATTCTTAAAAGCTTTATTGTTCCAAGACTAGATAACTAATTTTATCCTAGATAACAAAAAATATTCCTTTGGACATACGTGTAAAGAGTAGTCAATAAGAGAATATTAGGCTAAGGAATCTTTCTTACTACAGTTGTAGCTAACTAAAGCACTGAAGTAAAAAGGATAAAGTTATAAATTCATCTAAATATTGTGCTGCTTAAGACTTATAAGATAAGTTGTATTACTGTCTCTTTTTGAGAAGAAAACATTCTTTGAGCAACACCAGACAAACTTTCCTGAGTTATCTATTAAGCAAAGGCACAGTGATAGGAGAATTGTTGGCTACTTACAACTACACCAGAAGTGGTGAATTGAAATATAAACATACACACCATGTGAGGAGATCCAATACAAAATGTCACCATTAACCTATTCTAGATTTATTAGCTTTTTACAGGAAGATTTGGCAATTTCCACAGCTTCGATCGCAGTCGCTTTGCGTCGCAGTGAGCAAAATCCAGGTCCTTTGCCAATGATTCTTTGGCAATATGGGTTAGTTACCATAGAACAGTTAGAAAAAATATATGATTGGCTGGAGACAATATAGGAAATAATCAGCTTGTTTAGGAGTGTCGAACTGTGCTTATATATGGAGTAAGCCTGTTACAAAGGCTTGTGTCTGAAATAAAAAAGATAAAATTTAATTTATTTGTTAAAAGAGCGAGTTCATAATTCAACTCGCTTTTTAGATTGTAGATTTGTAAGACTCACGTCTGTTTAAGATTGGGGAGTCGCTGTAGCTACCATCAGCCCCCACACGATATCGAAACGAACTCTAGTTGCACGGCGAATCGTAAAATTTGTAGCTGCAAGAAAGTGATGAAACTCGTCTTGGGTATAACACTGTTTATAAGCCGGGTCAAATAACTTTAATACAATGTCGCTAATTTTCCAAAAAAAATAATCTTTGCACCAATCCAAAATGACAACTTTGCCCTCAGGTTTGAGGACACGTTTCATCTCGCTTAACGCAGCTAATGGATCGTCAAAATAATGGAACGAACTGGCAGATATAACAACATCAAAAGTGTTACTAGCAAATGGTAACGCTAACGCACTTGCGGTTTGGAACGAGACTTGAGAATAAATGCTACATTTGTGTTTGGCAATCTCCAGCATTTTCTCTGAAATGTCTACTCCAACAATCTCTTGCGTTGGATATTCACTCAGTAACAGCCGTTCAAACTCACCTGTGCCACAAGCAACATCAAGTACAGTATCTAGTGGTGAGATTTGCGCCCAGTCCTTGAGAAAGGATAGTGTCTTGAAGATGTAGCTTTTCCAACGTTGATCATACACAGATGACATCTGATCATATTGCTGACGAACTATTGTTTCACTCATCCTGTACTTCCTGTGATCATGGATGATTTTTGCTACCTCCAATAACTATAGCGATTCTCGTTTGAATCAAATACACAACGTCTCGGCTGTATTACAGGCAATTGAGAACTGCTATTTTCCAATACGGTTTTGTTAAGAATAATTCCAGGTTGAGAATTTTTAGCCTTTAATAAGCGTCGGAAAGCTAAATGTTTGGTGGCAAAAACATCTAGCAAAATAGCTAGAGTTCGAGAAGACTTTCTACACAAGCTATCTCGCAAAATAGCATACGAAAACCAAGTGATTTGTGTAGAAGATTTGGCAGTTAAGAACATGGTTAAGAATTCTAACCTTGCTAAAGCCATTAGTGATCAAGGTTAGGGAATGTTTCAAACCATGCTCAAATACAAAGTTGAAAAGTTTGGGCATACATACCTTGAAATAGGTCGCTTCTTCCCATCTTCTCAGCTTTGTAGTCAGACTCTACTACCAATCCCAATGCTGCAAAATGGTTATGATTCTTTGGGTGTCAGGTTTGTAGATTGTTCACACTGCCTTTGTCAGCACGATAGAGATATCAACGCCGCAATAAATATTAGAAATGAAGGATTGCGACTTTGGGCGTTAGGAACTAGCGCTTCTGCCCTTGGAGGGGATGTAAGACCACAAAGTCATCAGGACGTAAAAAATCCACGAAGGCTGAGGCAATCCCCAATGAATTGGGAAGCCTACACTCGCCTGTTAAGGGAGTGTAGGTAGTTCACTCAGCAGCAATATGCTTAGTGTTGAGATGATTGAGGGACCAACGGTGGTCAATATTAAAAGACGATTGACAAACTTCTTCCAGATGCT
This sequence comes from Brasilonema angustatum, assembly GCF_059505445.1. NCBI lineage: Bacteria > Bacillati > Cyanobacteriota > Cyanophyceae > Nostocales > Scytonemataceae > Brasilonema > Brasilonema angustatum. The sequence goes on from NZ_JCACKO010000020.1 coordinate 24,376, forward strand.
TTTGTTGTACAGCCGCTTTACGCAAGGTAATAATGAGCTGATTTACCTGATGCCGCAAATTCGGATCATTGCTAACCGCTACCATAGTTTGTCTCTCTAACAGTTGCAGTATAAGTTCGTAGTGAACAGGTGAAGGCAGAGGAATTTGCTCCATGAAATTAATAGTTGATTTCAGATTTTGGATAATTTAGAAGTTGCTTGTCATTAAATGAATTGTTACACAAGCATCAACCAATTGCCTAAAGCTAAAATTCTTCATGGGGTCAAGATTTGCCAAAAAGGTTGGCGATCGCTTCCTCTGGATCTGGCTGTTTAATTAGAGACTCTCCAATCAGGACAGCTGATGCGCCTGCTTGTTCTACTAAAGTCAGATCATCTGAGTTATGTAATCCTGACTCGCTGACAACCACAATATTCCTTTGCTGTAATTCTTTACCCCTTGCTGCTAAGAGTTGGCAAGTCGTTTGTACATCAACAGAGAAATCTTCCAAGTTGCGGTTATTTATACCTACCAGTGAAACACCATCTATAGTTAACACGCGGTCAAGTTCTGCTAAACTATGGACTTCAATCAATGCCGCCATTTTTAAAGCTTTGGCAATTTTGACAAAGTATTGTAAATCTTGATCGCTGAGTATAGCCGCAATCAACAATACTGCATCTGCGCCTCGAACACGCGCCATATACATTTGGTAAGGATATATGACAAAATCCTTGCATAGTAACGGTAAATCTACTTGAGCGCGGATTTTAGCTAAGTTTTCAAAGCTACCAGAGAAAAACTTTTCATCCGTAAGTACCGAAATACAGCTAGCACCTGCTTTTTGATACTTTAAGGCAATCTCCACCGGATGAAAATCTTCTCGTAAAATTCCTTTACTGGGAGACGCTTTTTTAACTTCAGCGATCAATCCTGGCTTTGTTTTGCCTTGCTGCAATGCTGCTACAAAATCACGGACGGGAGGCGCTTCAACCACCTGACGCTGCAATTCCTGCAAAGAAAGCTTTTCCCGCATTCGGTTAACTTCTTCTTCTTTATGCCAAACAATTTCTTCTAAAATGTTATTTGGCTGGGCATCAGGTGTAGCGACTTGATAGCGTATTGTGGATACAGCAATAGGTGGACTAGGTCTAGAGCGACGGATTTGCATAATTAGTTATTAGTCATTGGTCATTAGTCATTAGTTATTAGTCTTTTCTCTTCCTCTGCGTCCTCTGCGCCTCTGCGGTTTTTTCATTATTCCAATTCCATTTGTCAAGTACAAAAGACACAGAAAATCGCAAATCTGCCAAATCATGATTGTACAGTGCGAGTATCTTACTCGTATACTGTAGCGAGCAAGATGCTCGCACTACTCCTGTAAAATTGGGATGCTCCCCAAAGGACAAATGACTAACTAGCAATAGCTCGTTTGTAAGCTTCGTCCAGCACTTCCGAAAGTGTTGGATGGGCGTGAACCAAATGAGCAAGGGTGTGGACAGATTGGCGGTTGGCGATCGCCGCTGACGCTTCATGAATTAAATCAGAAGCGTGTATCCCAAAGATATGAACGCCTAAAACTTCGCCTGTGTCTTTGCGATAAATGACTTTTGCCATTCCGTCTGCTTCACCTTCTGCCAAAGCTTTGGAGTTTCCTTTGAAGTAACTTTTTGCCGTCCCAACTTCAAATCCTTCAGCGCTACCTTTTTCTTTGGCTGCGCCTTCAGTCATACCCACATAACTGATTTCTGGATGAGTAAAAGCTGCTGCGGGGATACTGTGATAGTCTACTTCCTTGTGCCGCCCACAGATATTTTCTACTGCGATGATACCTTGAGCAGAAGCTGCGTGTGCCAGCATCATCTTGCCGTTAGCGTCACCAATCGCCCAGAGATGCGGGAAGACTTCACCTGCTGATAGCACTGCCATGCTGTCGTTAACTGGGATAAAGTTTCGACGATCAAGTTCTACACCAATAGACTCTAAACCCAGGTTTTGCGTTGCTGGAATACGTCCTGTTGCAACCAGACATGCATCGACTTCCAGCACCTCCACGTCTTCTTTGGTTTTGAAGTTGGCTAGTTCAATCACGACGGGTGAACCAGGAGTGACTTTTTTGGCGTATATGCCCACATGAGTTTCAACATCACGCGCAGTGATGAGAACTCGTTCAGCTAGTTTAGCAATATCGCGGTCAAATCCTGGCATCAACTGGTCTAGGGCTTCTATCATCGTGATTTCACTGCCCAAAGCTGAGTAAACATCGGAAAATTCTAAGCCGATGTAACCACTGCCAACAATTGCTACCCAATCTGGTAATGATTCTAGCTTTACGCCTTGATCACTAGTAAATACGGTTTTGCCATCAACTTCAATACCCGGAGGAACGAAGGGTACAGAACCGGGTGAAAGAATAATATCTTTTGCCGTAATGGTTTTTTCGCCGCTGTCTGTTGTCACAGAAACTTTTTGTGTTCCTGCGATTTTACCCCAACCTCGAATGATATCGACTCCCAAGCGTTTGAGGCTATTGGTTAAGTCGCCTTGTATTTTGGATACGAGATTGTTTGCATGGTTGGCGATCGCTTGTCGATCAAATTCCACACTTCCCAGTTGAATTCCCAGTGACTTGAGATGATGGGCGTCTCTTAACTCTCGCACACGTCCAGATGCCGCCAGCAGTGCTTTAGATGGAATGCAGCCTCGGTTAACACAAGTTCCTCCCATATCAGCTGCTTCGATTATGGCTGTTTTCAAACCACAGCTAACGGCGTGTAAGGCAGCCCCGTGTCCGCCTACTCCAGCGCCTACAATTACTAAATCGTAATCAAATTCATGACTCACCTTAGTTTCCCCGTCTGCTTCCGCCTATTTATTCTGAGATTGACCAAGCAATCAGTGCAAGTTTCTTAATTTTAGGCTGTTGTCACTCGCTTCGCTCAAATTCAAAATTCAAAATTCAAAGGAGGGCTACGCCCTGCGCTAACAAAATTAAGAACCACCAAAATAAATGGAGTGTAAGCCGCGTGGCGGTCATGTTATTCAGTAGCGTTAAGATGGACTTTGTACTTTCATTTACAAGATGTAGAATTCGACCAAGAACCATGAGGTGTCGTAGTAGGTGCTTGTGCGACCAAAATCACATCGCCATTGCTATCTACTACCCACCCCTGCGCTTCTACAATCTCATCCTGTGGAGATTTGACATCTTTCTTCTTTTGTATTTCATCTCTACTTCTCTGTCTTTGTGTCTCTCTACTTGAAGTACCAGAAACAGAATTTGCATCTTCTCCCAAAGACACCCAATCTACCTGCACATTGTTGCTTCTAAGAACTTCCCTAGGGTTAGGTGGTATGCCACCGCGTCCGGTGATGATGAATTCGCTTTGATTTCGCGCGACACTTGCATTACATCCTTGTGCCAGTCTCGGTTCCTCTGGTTCCACTGGCAAGTTGATTAATCCACGGTTGACATCAACCTCGGGTGTATTGATATTTACTACGCCGTTTAAAGTCGGACTAGTTTGAGAAATTGCCGTGATATCGTTTGTGATTAGGTTTTGTGGGTTTAGTTTAGTTGGGTCGTTGGTTCCCAATTGTCTTGCCAAGTCTTCTCGACTACGCGGTGCTAAACCAAAAATACTAGTAGCATTGATTTGAATTTTGCCACCAGAACCTGTGAAAGCATTAGCAGTGATGTCACTGTTTTCTTGTGGTTTGGCGACGATGAAGCCATTGGGAGCGTTGATGGTGATATTACCGCCATCGCCAATAGCCTGCGCCTTGCCTGCATTCGTGGATATTTGACTGTTACGGCGTAGTACTAATAAGTCCCGTACTTGTAGGTTAATATTTCCGCCTTGACCTGAGTTCGTTTCAGATATGAGTTTTCCTTGGTTGTTCAGAAGTATAGAACGAGCAGAGATATTGAGTTCGCCTGCTTTACCGAAATTGCGTGGATTCACTAAGTAAATAGCATTTTCCCGAACTTCACTACTTACAGTTACTGCAGCCCTGTCCTGAACAATCAATTGTCCTGTGGTGATTGTCACTTTTCCAGCATCTCCAGAACCATTAGTCGAAGCAAGTAACCTGCTGGGATACCCTGTTACTGAAGTTCCAATCAGTTCTACAGACTTGGAGGCGTTCACCGTCAAATTTCCTGCTTGTCCTGTAGCTGGTGTAAATCCCCTAGAAGCGTTTTGCTGTCCACTAGATTGTACTGATGCCAGTGCTCCATCTTGGATACGTAGCCTTCCAGTGTTGATCGTTAAGTTACCCGCCTTTCCAGCAGAGGCGGTTATAGTCGATAATGCACTAGGGAAAAGATTAACCTTACCAATTAGTTCTACAGACTCGGAGGCGTTTACGGTTAAATCTCCCCCTGCACCGTTGTTGTAAGTAGAAAGAAATACTTGTGCACCATCCCGAATACTTAATTTCTTTGAGGTAATTGTTAAGTCTCCGCTTTGTCCGGCACCTCCAGTTGCACTCTGTATTAATGTGTTAGAACCAACTAGTTCCACAGACTCTGAAGCATTCACTCTTAAATCACCTCCTGAGTTTGAACCCAAAGTTCTAGCCAAAATATTTGAATTAGTCAGCATGAGATGACTGGCTTGTACCTGGATGTTGCCGCCTCCCTCACCACTGACATCTACAGTAGAGTAAATCTCAGAGTTATTAACAATTCGCGGGATGAGTTGAATATTTTGGAAATTCTGAACACTATCATACCCTAAGGTCCAACCTTGGTTTGTTGGGCTTAAATTGACCAGACTATTGCCAGCGACACTTCCTAGCTCAATTCGTCCCCCATCTACCGTTAAATTTCCACCTTCCAACGTTAGATCACCACCCACAAGTGCTAAGGTTTTACCTGGCTGTACCTGTAGACCAACAGGGTCTCCAAAGTAAGTGGTTGCTCCATTTGGACTAGCTTGGGATTGATTGCGGATAGGTGCCGCAGTTGCCCCAAATTGTAAGCCTATGGGAACATTGATAGTCAGCAGGGGTGTGGTTTGGGGATTTGTGGCACTAAACTTAGTACCATCGGCAAAGTTCAAACTACTTGCAGTACTTGCTACAAATGAACCCCCAATATTTAACGAGGCATTGGGACCAAAAATAATACCGTTGGGATTAATGAGAAATAGGTTCGCTGTGCCGTTAGCTCGAAGTATGCCATTAATATCAGAGACAGACTTGCCCGTCACCCGGCTAATAATGTTTTGTATATCAACAGCATTATTAAAGTAAGCTGTAGTTCCATTAGGTACAGAAAACTGCTCAAAACTGTGGAACAGATTACTTCCTGCTTGAGTTCCACCTGAAATAATTTTGATATTGTCTTGTGTTATGACGCGAGAATTGTTAGGTAAAGTAGCATCCGGGGTGATTTGCGCAATAGCACAGTTGGTAGAAAAAGTTATTGCAACAAGTGGTGCAATTCCTAGCCCTTTAACCCAGTTCAAAAGAGTACTCATCTCGAATAGTGTACTTCTCCAAGCAAAGTAATTGTTGCAAAACAACGCTAATTCTGCAACTATATTACTTCCTTCTAGGTATTGAATTACCTAAATTCACTAGAGTAGGTTAGGTTTTGTTTTCCAACCCAAGCCTACTCTGGGTTTAGACCCCCAAGTCAGGAGCCAGTTGCACGCCTCGCATTCTGCCTCCTAGCTCCTAGCTTCTGACTACTTTCAAAGGTCAACAACACTTCCAGCCGCACATGGCGCAACCCGCTATCACAATTTCGCGCCCTGGTATTGCTCCTAAAGAATCCTTTATTTCCGGGTCTTTTATAGCATCGCTAGAGCGAATTTTATCTAGGTCGAGTTTAACATGAATGTGGATGAATCTGTCTTCTAAACCGTATTTTTCAAGCACATCGCCTAACTTGGAGCTTTCCACTCCATCATATACTGCCTTCTGAATCTCTTGTTGTAACTGATCTAGCTTGACCAAATTCATAACTTTTTGTTCTTCTGTTACTGTAGTATCCATGAGTTTTTTCTCCTTAAAATTCACGAAATTGATAACGGATCTTGCATCCATTAAGATGTGTAATATAGCAATCCTATTTAACTTGTGAAAAAGAACTTTTTTCAGTTATCAAACTGCACGTTTTTTTGAAACAACTTGTTTTTCACACGTTGTTGATGACTGCAATACTATGTATTAATGGATAATTTTCAGAGGAAAATAGTTAACACTAAAAGCTTTTGCCCTTTAGCTTTACCGCCTTCCTTCTACCCCTTAATAAGTGCTAGTGAAATTAACTTATGCACTTGGAAAAGAAAAATCTGAAACGACTTTTTCCTTTTCCGTCTCAACAGTAGTCGTCATGAAACAGAAAATGCTTATTTTTTAGGATAGAACTGGCAGCATACCCATTCGAGTCATACGTTTATCTCATATCTTGCACCTAACCGTAGAAATCCGTAGAAGCTAAAAGGATGCATCATAAAGCTACATAATTTTTCTTGGTTTTTCTCGCTCAATAAGACTTTCTGCTCTAATACTGAGTGACAAAATACCATCAATTTTTCTTGGTGCAAGATGTGAGCGCCCAACGGGCGCGATTAACGCTCCCGCAAAATATGAAACAAGCACATTTTTATAAGATTTCTCAAAGCCTTACTGTATAACGGTTCTAAAATGTGCAAGTTAGGAGTTTATCTTTCCTTATGGTGCGATAAGCCGGAGGCTTGACGCTACGCGTATCGCGCAAAGCAACAGACGCAATCATGCGTATCGCCATATTCCTCTTCCTTAAGAAGCCACAGTCGGCTGTAAATGATGACTTGGAAGGTACAAAACTGCTATATCTTGTGAAGTACTGAACTTCTATCTGGCTATGCCTTGCTTTGGATACAGCATTGACAATACCGAAAAAAGCGATCTGCCTCACGCTCATGCTGAGCGCTTTGTGCGTGAGGCAAGCGTTTGCGCAGCGCCCCCTTAGGGGCTAGCGATCGCCATCCCCAAAAGACTCAACCCTTCTAGTTTGTGAGTCGTAAGCACATATGTACTGGGAACTTTCAGCTATTACTATCGTCAATTGACACCAATGCAGGTCAATAGCATTTTGCGATATCGCACACAGAGGAGAGGAGCTTGCACAAGATTAACCGTATAGTTTTAGTCTTTATTTACGCGGTAATTCATAAACTCAGGAGTGAGAGCCAAGAACCATATATGAACCATAACTAACAAGTCCGGCAGGTGGAAACTGATGTCATTCTTGGCCAACATTTCTTATTTTTCTTTGAAAAAAATAGATATTCAGAATGTATATTTTGAGTCAGAAGTTGGTAACTGTTGGATTGGATTGAGTTTGGCAGCCGACTGTGGATTCATGGATTCTTCCGTATACACCCAAAGATGTTCTGTATCGCTCGGCTTACCGCTTGCTACGCCGAAGCGATTCCGAATTATACCCTTTCACAAAAATCCTGATACATTTGACTCCCCCTACTTCCCCTACTTCCCCTACTTCCCCTACTTCCCCTACTCCCCCACTTGCCCATATGTATCAACTTTAAAGTGAAACGGTATTAGGGGGTAGGACTTGCTGAACGATGCGCCCAAAGGCAGCCGCCCTTTGGCGATGTCTGACGACAAGCCCAACTTGAAAGCAGTCGCCTGTCTGTCTTCGGGTTACCCTCCCTTTGAGCGTTGTCCCTGTGCAATCTTATCTACGCAGTTGGGTGGACAGGGACAACTATTTGCGCAATTCCAAACTTTTTCACTTGAGTGGTGACTTTTTCGCCAACAATATTAGGCAAAATGAGTAATACCCAATGGAGCTGCAATCTTATGGACTTGTATGGAGATGCCTTAAACATCCTCAAGGAAACGAGTCGGACTTTCTACATTCCAATCATCAAGTTACCACTGGGCTTGCAAGAAGCAGTCGCATCAGCGTACTTGTGTTTGCGAGCCATTGATGAAATTGAGGATCATCCAGAACTAGATAACTTTACTAAAGCAAAGCTGTTACGAACAATTAGCTTGACATTACAAGCAGGCGGTGATGGCTTTGCCATCGATGCTTTCTACAAAGGATTTCACTCACATGAACATCTCCTACCCGAGGTTTCTGTGCGGATTCGAGAATGGGCAATTCTTGCACCTGCAACCATTGCTCCTCGGATTTGGGATGCAACTGCGGCAATGGCAGATAGAATGGCTTACTGGGCCCAAAACGATTGGAAAATCCGTACCGAGTCCGATTTAGATCGTTACACGTTTGGAGTTGCTGGTGCCGTTGGCTTGATGCTCTCAGATTTATGGGCTTGGTACGATGGGACACAGACAAACCGTATTCATGCAATTGGCTTTGGTCGTGGTTTACAGGCTGTGAATATCATCCGGAACCACACTGAGGACTTGGTGCGTGGAGTGGACTTCTTTCCACAAGGGTGGAGTGCCGAAGATTTGCATCATTATGCCCGTCGCAATTTGACGCTGGCAGATGCATACATTAGCGCTCTTGCTCCGGGTCCGGCTTTGGACTTTTGTCAAATTCCCTTAACTTTAGCTTATGGCACCCTCGATGCTCTTGCCAACGGTAAAAGTAAACTCAGTCGCAGTGATGTTCTTGCACTACTGGAGCAATTTACTAACACCAGTAAATAATAAAACACCTGTTGTCAAGCTTTTCGCTTATGGAAAGTTCTGCGGGTGTTTACATCCACCCATACCTCAATAAACTATCAACTATGTTTATTTAGGTCTGACTAAGCGTTCACAGGTTCTACTTAACACTACTCCTCACACTTACTCACACACCTCAACCCGCATCGCGCATCTGTATGTTTACAGTCAGCTGTGCAGCGTTTATACCAACTAAACAACTGTTCTTAATAGGACTAGAAATCCCAACGTTGCAAAATTATTTTTTCTTATAAGACGGTAGGTTGAAAACCCTGTGTCTTTAGACCAGGGATGAAAACCACTAGGCACTTTTTAAAGTGCTGTCATCTTTTCAGGAATTAATATTGTGAACATTGTATACTAATCATATAAAAGGAGGTGATTTTATTGCTAAAAGATTATGGTTGTCAACAAGTATTGTTGAATCGCTCATTGCTTGTTCACCCAGTTATTGAATATCTTTGTTCTCAGGCTCACAAACTAACGAATTGTGGAATCTATTACGGGAGACAAATTTGGTTTAAGCAACGTCGATATTTAAAAAAGTTTGATCTAATAAACGAGCTAAAAAATAACCGCAACTACCAGTCCCTTCATTCACAGTGTGCTCAACAAGTTCTCCTAACAGTAGCTGAAAGTTTTAAGTCTTTCTACGAGTTAGAGAAAAAAGCACGCAAAGGAGAATTAGATCAAAAACCTCGCATTCCTAGCTATCGTAAAAACGGGTTAGCATCATGCACTTATCCGAAACAAGCTTTAAAGTTAATAGGAAACGAAATACGAATTCCTCTAGGACAAACCGTTAAAGCCTGGTTTGGGATAGATTCTTTCAGTATCCCTGTCCCATCTAATATTAACTTTGCCACAATCAAGGAACTACGAATTCTTCCACGCAACCGTGAATTTTATGCCGAGTTTGTGTACGAACAACCAAAAGCATGGCAACCACGTTTAAATGAAAAATGGGCATTAGGAATTGATCCAGGAGTGACGAATTGGTTAACGTGCGTTGATAATGTATTCGATGGAAATAGTTTCATTGTTGATGGTCGTCACGTCAAATCAATTAATCAGTGGTACAACAAACAAGTTGCTTCTTTCAAGGAGGAGAAGCCACAAGGCTTTTGGTCAAACAAGCTTGCAGCCATCACTGAAAAACGTAATCGACAAATGCGTGACGCAGTAAACAAAGCAGCACGAATTGTCATTGACTATTGTTTGCGGATGAAAATTGGCAACGTCGTGTTTGGTTGGAATCAAGGTCAACGACAAGAAAGCAATATCGGGCGTAAAAACAATCAAACATTTGTCCAAATCCCGACATACAGAGTAAAGGAACGGATTAAGCAACTGTGCGCAAGACACAGCATTAATTTTGTAGAGACAGAAGAATCGTACACGTCTAAAGCTTCATTCCTCAATAATGATGAACTACCAAAATACGGTGAGAAACCCGAACGGTGGAAGCCAAGAGGACGACGCACAAAGCGCGGTTTGTACAAATCAATGTTCTATGGCACGATTAACGCGGATTGTAACGGAGCTGCGAATATATTACGTAAAGTAGCCGCAACACTAAGTTTAGAACTTGGTCGAGTGGGTAGGGGCGCTTTGACACGTCCCACTCGGATGAAAATCTGGGTGACAGCTAAAAAGCGAAGTGGTGAGTCCACCTCCCGTCTTGGCGGTTTCCGTCACGATGGGAGTGTGGCGAACCCGAAGGGCACGGGTTCACCCTACCACGTAGCATCAATTTAGAATCTCCTAGCCTTTAGGCAGGAGAGATGTCAAAGACCTCTGGATGATATTCAAAGATATACTCAGCCACAGTAATGTTTTTGCATTCATTGCATGATTGAGTACTCAGTTTTTCTGATAATTTCGATTGCTACAGACTATATAAAACCTTGCAATTGACTGTATTGTCTTACTTAAAAAAAGGAGAAATATTTCGTGAAAAAAACCCTTTTTCTTAGTCCTCCTTCCTTTGATGGATTTGACGGTGGTGCAGGTTCCCGATACCAAGCCAAGCGCGAAATTACGTCATTCTGGTATCCTACATGGCTGGCACAGCCCGCCGCACTCGTCCCTGGAAGTAAGCTTGTAGATGCTCCTCCACATAATCAGACTGTGGAAGATGTGCTGAAAATCGCCAAAGATTACGAACTGATTATCATGCACACCAGCACACCCTCTCTGGCAAATGATGTGGCATGTGCTCTTGCAATCAAAGAACAAAACCCTAATGTACAAATTGGTTTTGTTGGGGCGCACGTCGCTGTCTTACCAGAGGAAACGCTGCGTGACAACCCTGTGATAGACTTTGTGTGTCGCAACGAATTTGACTACACCTGTCAGGAGTTGGCACTAGACTTACCTTGGGATCAGATTAAGGGACTCAGCTACCGAGATAAAGACGGTAACTTACACCACAATGCTGAGCGTGACTTGATCCACTATTGGGATGTGATGCCCAGCGTACTTCCAGTCTACGGGCGTGACTTAGATATTACGAAATATTTCATAGGATATCTACTACATCCTTATGTTTCATTTTACACTGGTCGTGGATGCCCAGCCAAATGTAGCTTCTGCCTCTGGCCTCAAACAATTGGCGGTCACCAGTACCGTACCAAAAGCCCAGAAGCAGTTGGGCGAGACATGGAAGAAGCCAAAGCCATCTTTGGTGACAAGGTGCAGGAATATATGTTTGATGATGACACCTTCACAATTGACAAGCAGCGGGCGATCAAAATCAGCCAACACATGAAACGGCTCAAGCTCACTTGGAGCTGTAACGCCCGCGCCAACTTAGACTACGATACTCTCAAGCAACTGCGTGACAACGGCTTGCGCCTGTTGCTGGTAGGATTTGAATCAGGTAACCAACAAGTTCTCGACGGGATCAACAAAGGCATTAAGTTAGAGGTGGCGCGGAAGTTTATGGAAAATTGCCATAAACTCGGCATTACCGTACACGGTACATTCATCATCGGCTTGCCAAACGAAAGTCAACAGACAATTGAAGAAACAATTCGTTTTGCTTGCGATGTTAGTCCGCATACCATCCAAGTTTCTATCGCCGCCCCTTATCCTGGAACTGAACTTTATCGACAAGCTCAGACTAACGGTTGGTTTAGCGATAATTCGCTAGTCGCCTCATCGGGGATTCAAATGTCTACACTACAGTATCCGAACCTCTCCAGCGGCCAAATTGAGGATGCAGTCGAGCAAATGTATCGTCGCTTCTACTTTCGACCGAAAGCCATTATCCCGATTGTTGGCGAAATGTTGACTAATCCCCAAATGCTCGTGCGTCGCCTGCGTGAAGGACGCGAATTTTTCTCTTACCTAAAAGAGCGTCATACACAAGCTGCTGCTAAAGAGCAATCAGTTGTAAGTGGTTAGTTAGGTTATAGAATAGTTAGCGTACTGTCTTTTTATCCCCAAGAGTGGACTGCCTCACCACGGCATTGTCCTCTCTAACGTACTGGCTTAGGTACACGAGCCTGGACGAACTATGACAACTAACAAATAAATTGTTGCCATATGATGAAACTTGGAAGCGAAGAACACAAAGAACTTTTCTGCCGTAGCTTTATTGACAGCCACCTGGAGTTTGAGCCAGAAAAACTCTCTTGGCCCGTTCTCGATAGCGTAGCTTTAGAACGTCTACACGGTATTCCCTTTTGGAGAGAAGCCCTCAGTACAGAGCGAGAAGCTGGGGCGATGGTCAGCGCCTTTGCAGCGACAATTAGTGATCCCCTGTTGCGAGAGGCGATCGCCCTTCAAGCGATGGAGGAAACTCGCCACTCCCGACTGATTGAGTTTTTGATCAATCATTACGATATTCAAATTTCTCAACCTCCAGAGCCAGCGCTCCCTAGTAATATCAAAACTGCTTTCATTGATTTTGGGTTTGGGGAATGCCTCGATTCTTTCTTAGCCTTTGGATTGTTTGGAATTGCCCGCCAATCTGGCTATATGCCTGAAGGAATATTCGACATTTTCGACCCAATTCTTAACGAAGAAGCGCGACATATTATGTTCTTTGTGAATTGGGTAACTTACCAACAAATTCATGAGGGTCGTAGGGCGAATTGGTTACGAGGGGTTGATGCTCTTTGGCATTACTACAGAGCGCTGCAATATAAAATCAAAGCCTTTGGTGGTTCAGATGAAGAAAAACAGGAAGGTTTCACTGCCACTGGAGCTATGAACTTCATGGACAATTTGACTCCGGAACTGTTTTTATCTACTTGCCTTAAAGAAAACGCCAAACGGATCAGCGTTTTTGACCAACGGCTTCTCCAGCCGCAACTGTTGCCTACACTTGCCAAAATAGCCCAACGCATTATCAGACTGACGCCTCAGCGACAGTCCAACTCAACCCCTCAGTTGTTGGAACAATAAATCATACCATTTTGGATTTTGCGAAAAGTTTGAGCGGAGGTTTCCTCCGTAGACGCTTTGCGGTGAGGGGGTCGCAGTCTTGGACGCCACTTCCTTCAAGTCGGCAAAGCCGCCCAACGGAGTGGCTCCGCTTCCCGTCGATTGCGAACCCCCGTTAGCGCAGCGAGACCGAAGGTCTTCCCCGAAGGGCTTGCCGCAGGCATCAAAGCTTTTCAAGACGGATTTTAGATTTTGGAGCCACTCGTGTGGGCGGTGAGACCAGTGCTCTTGGTAGGGGAGCCAGTGCGTTGCGGTGAATCCAGCGCTGCAGGAGGGTTTCCCTCCGTAGGCGACGGGCGTTCCCGAAGGGGGGTTCCCCCCGTTGTAGCACAAGCGCGTTTTCCCGACAGCCAGGCATCTGGCGGAGCGCGTTAGCTCCGGCCCCCTTAGGGGCTAGCGGAACCGGAGGTTCTCCCCGATAGCCGTAAGGCGTGGCCGTTCCCACTAGGGGTCTTCCGACTTGAGCGAACTGGCGTGATTGTAAAAGACTTACTGGTAATTGCTTTTAGCATTCCATCTGTCGTATTCTTTTTTCAAATTGGTATCAGAACTTATGCAGGCTCAGAAATTCGCCATTATCAATGGTGATGACTTCGGCTTTTCACATGGCGTTAACCAAGCAATTATCAAAGCGCACAAAGAAGGAATACTGACGAGTACCAGCTTAATGGTTACAGGTGAGGCATTTGATGAAGCGGTTGATTTTGCACATGCTCACCCCAGCCTAGGAGTTGGTTTGCACTTGGTTTTGGTGTGTGGTCGAGCTGCGCTGCCACCCTCGCAAATTCCTCACTTGGTTGATAATGCAGGTAATTTTCCATACGGTGCGGAAAGAAGCGGGTTGCGCTATCAGTTCAATCGGTCAACTCACGAGGAATTGCAGCGAGAAATCCGTGCTCAATTAGAAAAATTTCGCTCTTCTGGGTTGCGCCTTTCCCATGTAGATGGGCATTTGCATATGCACATGCATCCGTTGGTACTGCGTATCCTAGTTGATTTAGCCGATGAATTTGACATTCGAGTTATCCGTCTTCCTCATGAAGAACTGGGGATGAGCCTGCGGCTTGATCGTCAGAACTTACTAACTAAACTGGTTTGGGCGGGGGTATTTGGTGGACTGCGCCGCTACGGTGAGAACTTGCTCAAATCAAAGAGTATTGGTTTTGCTGAGCGCGTTTACGGGTTGCTGCAAACTGGTTCTGTGACTGAGGAATACTTGCTTGGTCTCATACCCCAAATTGAGGCAACGAGAGTGGAAATTTATTGTCATCCAGCGATCGCCATACCTGGCGAACCGCTGAATGGCCCATCAGGGGCAGGTGAAGTTGAACTCGCGGCTTTATTGAGTGGGCAGGTGCGTGAGGTGCTGGCTGCTAAGGGATTTGAATTGACGAATTTTGATCAACAAAGAACTCATAGCAAGTAGCGACTCAATGAGCTTACACCTATTCCTCTGTACAAGTTCAAAGAAATATCACTTTGTCCTATTGGCAAATTAAGTGAGTGTGGGAACCGAATTAGCGATCATGAACTCGGTTCACCCTAGTGGGAACGGTCTGCCAGAAGGCTATCGGGAAGTCTTCTGGTGGGCGTCTAAGCCTGTGAAACTCTAGCTGAACACTACCTCACCAGAACGTCTGAAACTCTTTCTCCCCTACACAAGATGCACAAGATACTGTTTTCAAGTCAGCCATTCATGGGCGATCGCCCACAAACCTTGCCATGAAAATAGATTTTCATGCTTGCCATTCATGAGAAAATCTCACAAACCTTGCCATGAAAATGTCTTTCCTTATACCCTTATACTCCTACACCCTTACACGCCTACACCCATACAAGCGAAATCTTCTTAAAATCCCGCGTCCTTGAGGCGGGGAAGCGCTAGGTTGTTCGTATCCTTTGCAAGACAATGAAGCTTAAAAAGAGGATGATCCCAATGGTCGTAACAAGTATTTGTACCAAGGTCATATTTTGTAGTCTCATTGCCAACACGTTGCAAATCAAAGCAATTGACCAAAGAGTAAGCGCAGCATGGCGTTGAGACAAGCCCCAAGCTAACAAGCGGTGGTGCAGGTGGTCTTTGCCAGGGGTACTAAGAGGATTTTTTCCCGCCATCAGGCGTCGGATAAACACTTGAGTGGTATCGAGTACTGGTAATAGCAAAAACAGAACCGGTGCGACCAGAGAGACAGCCGTCGGTCCTTGGAGATTACCTAAAATACTAGTAGCAGCTAGTACATAACCAAAAAAGTAGGCCCCAGCATCACCCATAATAATGCGCGAAGGATGGAAGTTATGGCTCAAGAAGCCCAACGCCGCCCCTCCCAATGCCGCCAGAACTAACGTCGCTGCCGCACGGTTGGGAACCTGAGCAGAAACTGCCAATAAACTTATAGCGGTGATAAAGCTTACTCCCCCCGCCAAACCGTCCATGCCATCCATTAAGTTGATGGCATTCGTGATCCCAACTACCCACAGTACTGTTAGTATTACTGATAGTGTAGAGTCGATGGGAGTCCCAAAAGAGAATTCTATGGTAATACGATTAGCAACCAGCAACAGAGCTGTGAGTATCTGAATTAACAATCGAACCAGAGGGGGTAAGCCAAATTGGTCATCAATAAAGCCCACAAGAACCAGTATCGATCCCCCTAGAAGAATCGTCTGTACCTCAGCCAGTACTCTTTCGAGTTCAATAGGTCGTAAGAGACTGGCTAATACCACGGCAGCAATCACTCCTGCATAAATAGCTAGACCTCCTGCATTAGGCAAAGGTTCTCGGTTCAGCCGTCGCGCATTCGGTTGGTCAGCCCAACCTACTCGCAGGGCAAACTTGCGAACTGCTGGAATCAAGCGCCAAGTGACAGTACCAGCTAAAAGAAATGTAAATACTACCGCCAACCAGCCGGAACCGCTAGGGTCAGCAATACCGAGGGAACGAAGGGAGCTGTATATGTTCATCTCCCGGTTTAACCATTAGTGTCAGTATCAATAAGCATCAACTGTATGTTAGTGAATTTTTTCCTAACTATCTGTAACTTCATAAGAAGTTGCTTCTAATATAGAGTCATTCTGTGAGAATAAAGTGTCTGAGTAAGGCCATAACACCTTAAGTCTGTGCTGGAGTGGGGTGTAGAGTAGAAAGATTATTTTTTATTTTGTCTTTTGAAATTTAAATTGTCACTGGTCTTTAGTCCCCAACTTCAACTAATTCCGCAAGGACTTATCCAGCGCTAAATTGTTCCAAGGCAACTAACTGCAAAGTTGCTGCATTTTATTCCAGTCAGAATGCTTAGGACGTAGCCGTGCTGTAGGCATAGCGCTTAGGATATATCCGAAGGATGACTAAAAGTGATTAGCACTCTTGGCCAGTGAGTGCTAAATTGTCTATTGGAAGCGCACGAGAGAACACAAAACATGGCAAAAATTGTTGCATTTAATGAAGATTC
This sequence comes from Brasilonema angustatum, assembly GCF_059505445.1. NCBI lineage: Bacteria > Bacillati > Cyanobacteriota > Cyanophyceae > Nostocales > Scytonemataceae > Brasilonema > Brasilonema angustatum. The sequence continues at coordinate 40,918 of NZ_JCACKO010000020.1, forward strand.
GCGGCGGGCCTTAGAACGAGGCATCAACGCTCTTGCCGATGCGGTGAAAATTACCCTAGGACCAAAAGGTCGCAATGTTCTTTTGGAGAAAAAATTTGGGGCACCCCAAATTGTTAACGATGGTATCACCGTTGCCAAAGAAATTGAACTAGAAGACCCCTTAGAAAACACTGGCGCAAAACTGGTTCAGGAAGTGGCGTCAAAAACTAAAGATGTGGCTGGAGATGGTACCACCACTGCTACTGTGTTGGCGCAAGCGTTGATCAAAGAAGGTTTGAAGAATGTTGCCGCAGGTACCAACCCTATTGCCCTGAAGCGGGGAATTGACAAAACCGTCGAGGCGTTGGTGCAGGAAATTGCAGCAGTGGCGAAGCCAGTAGAAGGTGCGGCGATCGCTCAAGTTGCGACAGTCTCGGCTGGGAACGACGAAGAAGTCGGTCAAATGCTGGCTGAAGCAATGGAGAAAGTTACCAAAGATGGTGTGATCACTGTTGAAGAATCTAAGTCCCTGACAACGGATTTAGAAGTTGTAGAAGGGATGCAAATAGACAGGGGTTACATCTCCCCCTACTTCATCACCAACAACGAACGGTTGACGGTAGAATTTGAAAATGCCCGCATCCTGATTACTGATAAGAAAATCAGCAACATCCAAGAGTTGATTCCAGTTTTGGAAAAGGTAGCCCGTAATGGTCAACCTTTGCTGGTTATCAGTGAAGATGTAGAAGGAGAAGCTTTGGCAACTTTGGTGGTGAACAAAGCGCGGGGAGTGCTAGCTGTTGCCGCGATCAAAGCCCCTGGATTTGGCGATCGCCGCAAAGCATTGTTGCAAGATATTGCGATTCTCACCAATGGACAGCTGATTTCTGAAGAAATTGGCTTAACCTTGGATACCGCTTCTTTGGAAACCCTGGGAACTGCCCGGAAAATCACGATTGACAAAGAAAACACCACCATCGTTGCTGCTGGTGACAACACAAAAGCAGACGTGCAAAAGCGAATTGCTCAAATTCGTAAACAACTAGAAGAAACCGATTCAGACTACGATAAAGAAAAACTGCAAGAGCGCATTGCTAAACTAGCTGGTGGAGTTGCGGTGATAAAAGTGGGTGCGGCAACAGAAACCGAACTCAAAGATCGCAAACTGCGGATTGAAGATGCTCTTAATGCTACTAAAGCTGCTGTGGAAGAAGGTATTGTTCCTGGTGGTGGAACAACACTGATTCATTTGGCGAAAAAAGTACAAGAGTTTAAAAACACTCTTTCCCTAGAAGAACAGATTGGCGCTGATATTGTGGCGCGAGCGCTCGAAGCCCCATTGCGTCAAATTGCAGATAATGCTGGCGTTGAAGGGTCGGTTATTGTCGCCAGAGTGCGGGACACTGATTTCAACATCGGTTACAACGCCGCTACTGGGGAATTTGAGGACTTAATTGCTGCTGGTATTATTGATCCTGCAAAAGTAGTGCGTTCAGCTATCCAAAACGCTGCTTCCATCGCTGGAATGGTTTTAACCACTGAAGCAGTCGTGGTCGAAAAACCTGAGAAGAAACCCGCAGGTGGTGCGCCTGACATGGGCGGCATGGGCGGCATGGGCGGCATGGGCGGCATGGGCGGCATGGGCGGCATGGGCATGATGTAGTTCTGTTGACCATATAAATTTCACCCTTGGTGGGCACTGCCCACCTTTTTTGTTAACCACTGAGCGCTCATGGTCGAAAAACTTGCTATGCCAAAATTGGACTCTATCATTAAGACTAATTAATTTCCCCTATACCCCTATTCCCTTACCCCCCTTTTTCTTGACATACTATTTATTTAGTAAACTAAATGACAAAATTAGCACTTGCACACGCAGCTATGTTGATGATTTAATAGCCATGTCCAAAGCTAACTCATCGCTAATTTCATGTCATTTTTTTCCAGAGCCTTGCCTTGAACCACAACTTGTGATAAGTACATTACACATTCTGGATATTAAACTGAAGATAGGACATAGTGTTAGTGCTATGTTCTTAGGGCTAATTCCGCCAAATGTTAAATAGGAGAATATATGGAACCAATTATTGCCATAGTCTTAGTGCTTATAGGGTATGCATTAGGATCGGCAAAGCTTATTAATCAGGGAAATGAAGCTTTGGTTGAACGTTTGGGGCAGAAGCATCGCATACTTAAACCAGGACTCAACTTTATTGTTCCCTTGCTCGATCAAATTGTCATGGAGGATACGACCCGAGAGCAAGTTTTAGACATCAAGCCTCAGAACGTGATCACCAGAGATAATATCTACTTGGAAGTGGATGGAGTTGTTTACTGGCGCGTCAGAGATATAGAGAAAAGCTTTTATGAAATTGACGACTTGCAGCAAGCACTAACAAACTTGACTACAACTACGCTTAGGGAAGTCATTGCCCAGAATACCTTGGAAGATGCCAACGCCGCCAGAGCAGGCATGAACACTGCCTTTCTGGCTCAGTTGAATCACACAACGGCGCAGTGGGGAGTTGAAATTCTGCGGGTAGATATTCAGAGTATTACACCACCTGAGAGTGTTCGCAAATCAATGGAAGAGCAGCGAGCTGCTGAAATTACTAGCCGTGCTGCGATTTTAGAAGCAGAAGGGCAGCAACAAGCTGCAATTAAGAAAGCACAAGGAACAAAAGCCTCAATGCAGCTCATTTCTGAAGCTTTACGTTCTAATCCTGAAAGTAAGGAAATTCTGCGCTATCTCGTGGCTCAAGATTACATCAATGCCAGCTACAGACTGGGTGAAAGCGAGAATGCCAAAGTTGTCTTTGTAGACCCAGGCAAAGGTGCTGAGATGATGGATTTGATTTCTTCGATGACACACGAAGAACATGCCAACAATGGCGACAATGGTTCTACTTAGTCTGATGGCTGGACTTGCGAAGATTGTCGCAAAATTGCATCAGCAACCAATGATACATCGCGCATTTCTTTAACATCGTGAACTCGCAGGATATCAGCACCATTAAAGATAGCAGCACAACACGCAGCTGCTGTTCCCCAGACTCGTGCTTTCGGATCTGGCTGATTTAAAATACGACCAATGAAACTTTTACGAGATGCTCCTACTAAAATAGGACACTTAAGTTGACGCAATTGGGGTAAGCGGCGCAAAATTTCTAAATTTTGCTCATAGTTCTTGGCAAAGCCAATCCCTGGATCGATGATAATTTTTCTTTCGTCAATACCTACAGCAGTAGCTACAGCGATTTGCTTTGCCAAAAAACTATAAATCTCTCCCATCAAATCTTGATAATTAGTGAATTGTTGCATTGTTTGCGGGTTTCCCCTGATGTGCATTAATATAATAGGCACATTCATCCTTGCCACTGTCAGCAACATTTCTGGGTCTAAGGTAGCCCCGGAAATGTCATTAACTATATCCGCACCTGCTTCTACAGCAGCCTGGGCAACAGCTGCCCTTGTTGTGTCTACAGAAATTGGCACTGGTATCTCTTTTCGCAGTATTTGCAATACTGGCAGAACTCGGTTAAGTTCTTCTGCAAGAGTGATTTGCTCTGCCCCTGGTCGAGTTGATTGACCACCAACATCGATAATATCTACACCGCCTGCTACCATTGCTTGTGCTTGTGCTAAAGCAGCAGTGACTGTATTGAATTCGCCACCATCACTGAAACTGTCAGGTGTGACATTTAGAATCCCCATGAGGTACGTCCGCTGTCCCCACTCAAAACAGCGTTCTCGAATGATTAAATTGGGTGTCATAAATTTACGTGTTAAACACGCTTTACACTCGTTCCTAGGGCAAAGCCCTAGGAACGCTTGACTAAAGGCTCCGCCTCTAGATTTCAAGATTAATTTCGCCATTTCTACGTGAGGCTCAGCCTCACTGTATACATTCCCTGGCTGAGCCAGGGAACGAGAGGACTTTGGTTACTGAACATTCACTTATAATTCACAAGTCTGGCGAAACTTGCGGGTTCCAAACTTGCTCCTCCCACCAGAACGCCGTCAATTTCCCTTTGAGCCATGATTTCGTCTATATTATTCGGCTTTACCGAACCACCGTATTGAATTGGTACATTAGGATTGGTCAATTGGTTGCGAATCAAACCGATGACACGATTGGCTTCCTTGGTTTCACAAGTGTCACCAGTGCCGATGGCCCAAATGGGTTCATAAGCAATAACCAAATTCTCCTGATCAATATCCACAAGGGCTTTTTCGAGTTGGCTGATAATCAGTGATTCTGTTTCCAGCGCATCTCGTTGTTGTTTGGTTTCACCTACACATAGAATAGGCGTAAGACCAAACTTCTGAGCAGCTTTCAGGCGCAGGTTGACGGTGTGATCAGTTTCACCAAAGTATTGCCGGCGTTCGCTATGACCGACAATAACATAGCGCACACCAATCTCAGTGAGCATAGGTCCAGAAATTTCACCCGTGTAGGCTCCATTCCCTTCCCAGTGAATATTTTGCGCCCCCAATTGTATACGACTTCCATGCAAACTCTTGGAAAAAACGCTTAAATCAGTGAAGGGGACGCACAATACCACTTCTCGGTCTTGAGGAGTTTCGCCCAAGCTGGGCAGAAATCCTTTTAAAAACTCCAGGGATTCTGCCTGGGTTTTGAACATTTTCCAATTACCGGCAATAACTATTTTTCGCACAGGTGATTTCGTCAAGAACTATAACGCTACTACATGCATTTTTCAGTTTATGACTTTAAGGGGTCATCACGAAAGATAAACATCGCTACTATCTATTTAGCATTGTAGATTCTGCCATTTTTCACGATGTGGTCGTCGTCGCTTCATGGAGGTAATGATAGTAAACAAGAGATATATAAAATTTGAAAATCGAAAACTGATATGACTCCAACATTACCCTTACCCGAGCCACATCGTAATGATTCGCCCAGCAGTAGCGAAAACTCTCTCAATTGGGACGAACAGCTAGATAGTGCGATTTTTACTTTTGAAGATATTCAAGCAGAACTCAACTATAAACAAGCGCGAACCGCACTGCGAAATTTGGTAGATAAACTTGATCTCACTCAAGAGGAAAAAGACGGACTGGAGATAGAGATTGGCGATTTGGAAACAATGCTGTTGAAATTAGAACGCATGGTAGTTCAGATAGCCGCCTTTGGGATGGTGGGACGAGGCAAATCATCTCTACTCAATGCTTTGGTAGGGCAACCAGTATTTGAAACAGGTCCCTTGCATGGTGTCACGCGCAATTCTCAAACTGCAAATTGGACTATCACAGAAGAAGAGATTGGGGAAACACAACGTGCTTTGCGAGTGACTCTACCGGGAAGTGGTCAATCTCAAGTGGAATTGATTGATACCCCAGGGTTAGACGAAGTTAATGGTGAAACCCGCGCCACACTAGCACAACAGATCGCAAAACAAGCAGATTTGATTTTGTTTGTCGTTGCTGGCGACATGACGAAAGTTGAACATGATGCCCTTTCCCAATTACGGGAAGCGGGTAAACCTATTTTGCTGGTGTTTAACAAAACAGACCAGTATCCTGAAGCAGATCGCATGGCAATTTACGAAAAAATTCGGGATGAAAGGGTACGAGAATTACTTTCACCTGATGAAATTGTGATGGCTGCAGCATCGCCATTGGTGAGGAGAATGGTTCATCGTCCCGATGGTACCAGGGGTGTGCAGTTGAGTGCAGGAGTTGCCCAAGTTGAAGAACTGAAGTTGAAGATTTTGGAAATTCTACATCGTGAAGGCAAAGCTTTGGTCGCCCTCAACACTATGCTTTATGCTGACAACGTTAATGAGCAGTTGGTGCAGCGAAAACTTAAGATTCGAGATACCAGTGCCAATCAGTTGATATGGAAAGCAACGATGACTAAAGCAATGGCGATCGCCTTCAATCCTGTCATGCTACTAGATGTTCTCGCTGGTGCGGTGATAGATATCGTCCTGATTCTGGGCTTATCAAAACTTTATGGCATTCCCATGACCGAAACCGGAGCCGTAAAATTATTACAAAGAATTGCCTTGAGTATGGGTGGTATCAGTGCCAGTGAACTCTTGGCAAATTTGGGCTTGAGTTCGCTGAAAACATTACTTGGTCTGTCTGCACCTGCGACTGGGGGCGCTTCCTTGGGTGCCTATGTGTCAGTAGCACTAACTCAAGCGGGTGTAGCAGGTGTTTCTTGCTATGGTCTTGGGTATGTGACAAAAGCATACTTAGCCAATGGGGCAAATTGGGGACCAGAAGGTCCTAAAGTTGTGATTAGTAAAATTTTGGCAACCCTTGATGAAGGTTCAATTCTCAACCGGATTAAAGATGAATTGCGATTAAAGATAAAAGCTAAAACATAAGTAAATTGGGAACAGGGAACAGCCAGCAATTTTTGTAGGGTGGGCACTGCTTACCCTTCGGGTTCACCAGTCGCCTCTGTCGGGAAACCCTCCTGCAGCGCTGGATTCACCGTTTGCTCAAACCCTTCTTTTTACTATTGTGGGCAGTGCCCACCTACGGTTATTGAGAATGGTGCAAGATTTCAGCTTAAATAAATACACAGTTATGCAAGTAGATGGCAATATTCATGACACTCAACAAGTTGAAGATACTATTCGAGAAAACTGGTTAAAAGCCAATGGTTTCCAAGTAATTCGCTTTAGGAATGAACAAATATTAAATCATATAGAAGCAGTGCTAAACGAGATTGCTAATGTCATTGATTCAATCAGAACAACGAAGTAGTTAAGTTCTCCACAAGTTACTTCCCCCCTCTCCCAGTGGGAGAGGGGGCTAGGGGGTGAGGGCTATTTTCCAAGCAAATAAAAGGGTTTACGCAAAAATCAATATTTTCGGCTTTGTGTGAGAAATAAAAGTCCAAATGCCTAGCAGTATCTTGGTTTGGTGATTTTGCCTTTAATTTTTATCCCACTAAAGTGATCAAAGAGCGATACACTGTTACCTAAAATGAGGATACAACAAATACGCCACTCGCTCTTTGATAGGAGTATCCATCTGTGCAGCCGGACTTATTAAGCCTGGAAATAACTAAGGGAGAACTGAGACGTTTAATTGGATTAAATCCAGACAATGTCTTACGACCTTCTATTATGAAGGATCGCGAGAAGCGATTTCGTTTTTTGATTAACGAAATTGTTATAGCGCTGGTGGTGAGTTTGATAATTGTCGGGTTTGTTTATGCGTTTGTGATTCTGCCGACAATTGGTTCCTCAATAATACTAGGAATTGTTTTGCTGACAACTGTGCCAATTGCTATTATAGTTGGGCGTTGGTTTTGGCGGCGTTTTACCCATCCCAGAACACTCAGAGTACTTTTGGATCAAGTCGATAAATATCATAAGTTGGTGATCGCGATCGCTATCCATGATCCACAGATAACATCTGGGAACACAGACAGTGGTATAGCTGATAGAGAAAAAGTCGTTGCTGCTCTGCAACTTATTAGAGAAGATTTCGTTCGCGCTTTGAAAACAGAACGAATTTTACGAGATAATAAAGAATTATTTACCAATAATCAAGAATTACTTGTCAATAATTTAACAAAGTTGCAAGCCTTACAAGTGAGCAGTCAGGCAAGCGAGTATGCTCAACTTCTAAATCAATCATTGCAGATTGCAATGAGTGTGCAAACAGAGATCACAAAATTGCGGAAAATTTGAATCCCGGTTATCAAAGCAGTCTCCATTCAAAGAACCAATACTTGCCAGAACTTTCCAACAAACATTTGTCCGTTGACTTAAACATGACTAACAAACCAAAAATAATTGTCTTAGATGATGATCCAACAGGTTCTCAAACAGTCCACAGTTGCTTGCTACTCATGCATTGGGATGTGGAAACATTATGCTTGGGGTTGCAAGATGATTCACCAATTTTCTTTGTATTAACAAACACAAGAGCGCTTCCCCCAGAGGAAGCCGCATCTATTACCAGAAAAGTTTGCCATAACCTGAAACAGGCAATATCTAGAGTCGGGGGAGATACAGGAGCAAAATCCACCATCACCTTAGAAACAGATACAACAAAAGGGTTTATCGTTGTCAGTCGTTCTGATTCGACTTTACGAGGACATTACCCAATTGAAACTGATGTCATCGCCGAGGAACTTGGTCCATTTGATGCTCATTTTCTCGTACCAGCGTTTTTTGAAGGCGGACGGATTACCCGTGACAGTGTACATTATTTGATAGTTGATGGTGTTCCCACCCCTGTCCATGAAACTGAATTTGCTCGTGATTCAGTCTTTGAGTATCATCATAGCTACTTACCCAAGTATGTGGAAGAAAAAACTCAAGGAAGTATCAGTGCTGAGTCGGTAGAAAGGTTTTCATTGGCGGATATTCGCGCTGGTAGCTTAGAACGACTTATGCAACTCACTAATAACCAATGTGCTGTTGTGGATGGTGAAACTCAAGCAGATTTCAACCAGTTTGCACAAGATGTTCTAACCGCAGTCAGTCAGGGGAAACGCTTTCTGTTTCGTAGTGCTGCTAGTATCTTAACGGCAATAGCCGGATTACCGCCCCAACCGATTGCTCCAGAAAATATGTCACAGTACGTGCAACGAGGTAAACCGGGTATAGTAATTGTTGGTTCCCATGTTAAAAAGACAACTCAGCAGTTAGAGGTGCTCTTGCAACAAGAGAAAACGATGGGAATTGAAGTGGATGTGGCGCGGTTGGTTGATGATGGAGCAAATGAATCTGCTACACTGCTAAGCGAGGTTCTAGATCATGTCCATGCAGCATATGATGCTGGAAAAACAGCAGTGGTTTATACCAGCCGTCAGGAACTGGCTTTTAAGGATGCTAAGACAAGGTTAGAGTTTGGTACAAAGGTGTCAAGCTTATTGATGGATATCGTGCGGGGTTTACCACCGGATATGGGATTTTTAATCAGTAAAGGTGGCATTACTTCAAACGATGTCTTAAGTACAGGTTTAGCTTTGACTTCGGCGCGGTTACTTGGTCAAATTTTACCTGGTTGTTCAATGGTGATAACTCCATCAGACCATCCTCAGTTTCCTAATTTACCAGTTGTGCTGTTTCCAGGAAATGTCGGCGATGCTGATGCATTGGCAATAGTCGCTAAAAGACTAAATAAAAATACAGGGTGAGGAGTGTGAATTTTTAATAACGCTGTTGCAAATTGTCACTAATCTAGTATGGATGATCGCTCTATTCCTTATTCTGGCAACCGTTATATGACTTCTGACTCTACTATCCCTGATCAGAAGTCAGAAAAAGCCTTTGGTGAAGTAGAGAAAATTTCTGCTCTTTCTGATTTAGAGTCGATTTCGCAACCAGAGGAAAATCCAGTCCTCCCCGAAGCAGAAGTAAATTCTGTCCTACTTTACTTAAAATCACATATTCCCGATTATAATGTGCAGTCAAATTCCAATCATTCCAACGTGGAGTCAAATTCTTTCGAGCCTAATATAGAACAGACAAATTCTTCCGATTCCAACGTGAAGTCAAACTCTTTCGAGCCTAATATAGAACAGACAAATTTTTCCGATTCCAATGTGGAGGCAAATTCTTTAGAACCTAATATAGAACAGACAAATTCTTCCGATGCCAATGTGAAAGCAAATTCTCTCGTCCCTGATAGTGAGCCACATCCTATTTCGGATACAGAGTCAAATTCTTCCGATTCCAATGTTGGGTCAAATTCCGTCGTTCCTGATGTAGAATTTAATCCAGCCAATATCAACGTAGAGTTGAGTGAAGAATTCCCGTATTCGACAGCAACGGTGAATCCTAATATTCAAGTCCAAATAAAAAGTCAGGAGGGAAAACTTTTATTAATACTACCAACCGAATCACAATTGCCAGCCTCAGAACACAGTTGGACTGAGATTTGGCAACAAATGAAGCTGCGACTTTTAGCTTGCGAGCGCTCTTTTTCACCTAATACAGCCGTGAATCTGATCGCCCAAGATCGCTTATTGGATAACAGACAACTCCAAGAACTGGCGGAAAGTTTGAATCAATTTCAAATTCAGCTAAAATCAGTTTCTACTAGTCGTCGGCAAACTGCGATCGCTGCAGTTACAATGGGCTACTCTGTAGAACAACTAGAGCGACAAACAACACTTGGCAGTGAGTTAAAGTCTGAGACACCTCCTTTTGCAGAACCTCTCTATTTAGACAAGACGGTGCGTTCTGGGGAAGAAATCCGTCATCCGGGTCATGTTATCCTCCTAGGGGACTTGAATCCTGGTGGTATCGTAGTTGCAAATGGAGATATTCTTGTTTGGGGTCGTCTACGTGGAATTGCTCATGCGGGTGCCCTTGGAAACCGTGATTGTCTGATTATGAGTTTGCAGATGGAACCAACCCAGCTGCGAATTGCAGATGCTGTTGCTAGGGCACCAGAAAAATCGCCATTGCAGTTTTATCCGGAAGTGGCGTATATTACGTCCCAAGGAATCCGTATTGCAAGGGTGAGCGATTTTTCTAAAATCCTATTAAGTAGGATGATAAAAGACACATAAATCTTTTTTATTGTTGTATATTTTCTAATCACTAATCGAGCTCGTTTCTATCATGACTCGCATTATTGTTACAACCTCCGGCAAAGGAGGGGTGGGAAAAACCACGATTACGGCAAATCTGGGGATGGCTTTAGCCAAAATGGGGCGTCAAGTAGCTTTGGTTGATGCGGATTTTGGTTTGAGAAATTTGGATTTGTTGCTAGGGCTAGAAAACCGGATAGTTTATACTGCTGTTGAAGTTCTGGCTAGAGAGTGTCGCTTAGAACAAGCTTTGGTGAAGGATAAGCGACAACCTAACCTCGTTTTGTTACCTGCTGCGCAAAATCGCACCAAAGATGCGGTCACTCCTGACCAGATGAAATTATTGGTGAATGCACTAGCGCAGAAGTATCAATATGTTTTGGTTGATAGCCCAGCGGGAATTGAAATGGGGTTCAAAAACGCGATCGCCCCAGCAAAAGAAGCCCTGATTATCACCACTCCAGAAATTGCTTCTGTGCGTGATGCTGATCGTGTCGTTGGGTTACTAGAAGCACAAGGCATTAAACGTATTCACTTGATTATTAACCGTATCAGACCTGCAATGGTACGGGCAAATGATATGATGTCTGTTCAAGATGTTCAGGAACTTCTGGCAATTCCCTTGATTGGAGTTGTTCCTGATGATGAGCGGGTTATTGTATCTACCAATCGCGGTGAACCTTTAGTATTAGCGGAAAACCCTTCTTTAGCTGCTACAGCTTTCGACAACATTGTTCGGAGATTAGAAGGGGAAACGGTTGAATTTCTTGAACTGGACTCAACTCAAGACAACATATTCTCTCGTTTGAGAAAGTTGTTTTGGACAAAAAGTCTTTAATCTGTTCCGTCTGTTGCTGACTTAGCTCCAATGATTCTTGAAATTTTAGAAAAAATTTTTGTTCGTAGTGTTGACAACAGTCGCACTCAAGTTAAACGCCGCCTGCAATTAGTGATAGCTCATGACCGTGCTGACATCAGCCCTGATGTACTAGAAAAGATGCGGCAAGAAATCTTAGAAATCGTTTGTCGTTACGTAGAAATTGAAACGGACGGCTTAGAGTTTTCCCTGGAAAGCAATCAACGGACAACAGCTTTAATTGCTAACATGCCAATTCGTCGAGTCAAAGAAGATCAAGAAGAAATGTCTGAATTAGACAGCAGCAATTAGGTCTAAGTGATTTGACGCTTTTTGTGTGATCATTAGCAACAACAACAAATAATTCTGTCCTAACTGCGCCAGAATGAATTTCGCGCGGCTGAAGTAGCGCAGTTAGGCAGTGTGCTCTGTCTTGGAGAAAACAGTGGCTCACCCCGGCTGTAGCACCTCAATTTATTGATGTGAACCACTACACCCAGCCTACGGCACGAAGCGCCCCGATAGCCCAAGCGTGCCGTTAGGGGCGTTGCTGATTTGAAGTATCAATTCAGTTTTGTCATGCTGAATGTAGCGAGCGCGAAATGTAGAGACGTTTGCGCAGCGCCCCCTTAGGGGCTAGTGGCTTCCCGCAGGGTAGCATCTGCGAGATTCTATGTCCTCCGGACACGCTTCGCTAACGCTTCTGTTCCTGAGCTTCGCTCAGGACTACGCTCAGAATGACAATTCATACCTTAATTCAGCAACGCCCCGTTAGGCTATCGGGGCGCTGAGTCCCAAGGGGACACGCTCTTGCAATGCAAACGCGCTTCATAACCTTATACCCTTACACCCTTGCACCCTTACACCCTGCCCTATGGCACAAAGTGCCACGCTGAGTCCCAAGGGGACACACTTTTGCAATGCTATCGGGCATTGACGTCTCCCGCGTCCCCTTAACCTGCTTTTCCTTAAGTGAATTTTGGAGATATTATGAAACGGAGAGAGAGGGATTCGAACCCTCGTTGAGGTTGCCCCCAAACAGCATTTCCAGTGCTGCGCCTTCAACCACTCGGCCATCTCTCCAGGCGTCACGAATTCCAAGTATACAATAAGATAAATTAAACTGCAACTAAATTTCGTCTAAAGTCCCAAATTGAAATCAAAAGTTCAAATGTCCGAGACATACACTGTTAAAGTTCGCGATCGCGCCAAAGGCACAGTATACACCTTGCAAGTCCCTGATGACCGCTACATCCTGCATACGGGTGAAAAACAAGGGGTAGAACTGCCGTTTTCATGTCGGAATGGGGCTTGCACCACTTGTGCTGTCCGGGTACTCTCAGGAGAAATTTACCAACCGGAAGCTATTGGACTCTCACCAGAGTTGCAGAAAAAAGGTTATGCCCTATTGTGCGTCAGTTATGCTCGCTCTGATTTGGAGGTGGAGACACAAGACGAAGATGAAGTCTATGAACTCCAGTTTGGACGCTTTTTCGCTAGGGGGAAAGTTCGCAAAGGTCTTCCCTTAGATGAAGATTAAATTTTGTTTCAAGGGCATTGGTGCAAACCTGGAAAAAATCGTCATTCTGCTTTGTCTACTACTACTTGTAGCTTGTCAACCTCAAAAAAAACCTGAAGAAAGCACACAGGTGCAAGTCAAAGTCACACAAGTTGTCAGTGGACAAACTTTGAAGGTGGTAGGTTTGGGTGATCAACCAAGTCTCATTTCTCAAGTACGCTTGCTGGGAATCGATGCACCAGATTTGCAGCAACGTCCTTGGGGAGATGCAGCCAAAGAACGCCTAGAAGGGGAGGTTGTGGAACAGCCTGTCATCCTGGAGTTTGATGTGCAAATCAAAGATCAATTTGGGCGGAGTTTGGCTTATGCGTGGAAAAATGGGGTTTTGTTGAATGAAGAGTTGGTGAAACAAGGGTACGCTTTGTTTGTGGGGCGATCGCCTAACCACAAATATGACCTACGCTTAGAACGTGCCCAGCAATGGGCTAGACTCATGGGGTTAGGAATTTGGGATCCAGAAAAACCTATGCGTTTGACACCCGCTGAATTTCGCCGTCAGTATCGTTAGTAATTCGTAATGCGCTCAGCATTACGAATTTTCAACATTCATAAGTCATTTATGCCAGCAAAAGATGCATTTCATACTATTGTCAAAACAGCCCTCCAGAAGGATAAATGGCAAATAACCCACGATCCATATCCACTTGTTGCAGGTAGTTTTAATTTGGCAATTGACTTAGGTGCCCAGAAGGTAATAGCAGCCCAACGAGGAGAACATAAGATTGCTGTTGAAATTAAGAGTTTTCTTGGTCCATCTAAGATTTCAGAGTTTTATGGTGCATTAGGACAGTTTTTGGCGTATCGAACAGCACTGCAAGTACAAGAGAGCGAGGGTGCAGAGCACCCGCCAAGGGCGAACGCCTATTGTATTTAGCAGTGCCTAATAACGTGTATGAGGAGTTTTTCACCACATCATTTATTCAATCACTAGTTGAGCAACATCAACTGTATTTGCTGATCTACGATATTGATCAGGAGGTAATTAAGCGATGGCAACCGTAGATGAATATCGTCAGCACATTCAAAGATTGTTGAGTGAACACGCTACGTTAGTTTGGGATAGCCGCATTAGAGCAGAGCTAATTTTTGATCAAGAGCGCGATCGCTATCAATTGGTATATGTCGGCTGGCGTGAATCACAGCGTGTTTATGGAATTGTGCTTCATCTTGACATTATAGATGGAAAAATCTGGGTACAGCAGGACGGAACAGAAGTCGGCATTGCCAATAAGCTAGTTGAAGTAGGAGTGCCAAAACACGATATTGTCTTGGGTATTGATCCACCAAAGATGCGTCAATACACAGAATTTGCTGTTGGTTGAGTCAACTATCAGTTATCAGTTTCACTGTTCGCTGTTCACTGATTTGTTGAGACTGTTTAGAACGCTAAATTTTATGACTTGAGATACAGGCAAGTGTTTTTACAAATTTGGAATAATTAGTATATAGGAATCTGATTTGGTTTATGTTCGCTTGTCTGGCGTTATGCGCTAGCTGTGGCGTCAGCCATAACCATGCTTAGTAGTTGAGCTAGGGAATGGGGAACTCTTAACTGTTAATAGGAGACATAAACTGTACAGAGTTCTGTTCAAAAATCAAATAGGACTCCCATAGTTTGTTTGTTATTCTTAGAAAGATCTAACATTTAATATGAGCATTCGTTTACCAATAATAGCTGCCACCTTGATGGCTACCACCGTTAGTTTAGGTACGGTTTTTAACGCTTCACCAGCTTCTGCGCGAGACACAATAACTTGTGAAAGCACCGGTAATAACAGGAACACTTGTTCGGTAGATAGAGGAAGCAGAGTAAGGTTTGTCAGGCAATTGTCTGATGCTAGTTGTAGAGGAAATTGGGGCTATGATAGAGACCGTATTTGGGTAAAGAATGGCTGTCGAGCAGAGTTCGCAGTGAGCGATCGCTCAGATGGCAGATACGACAGAAATGACAGATATAATGACGGATACCGCAGAAATGACAGATATGACGGATATGGCGGATACGGCGGATACGGCGGAAATGACAGATATAATGACGGATACCGTAGATAAATGAATCTACTGAGATTTTTGAGAGTCAATTAAGACTTGATCTTATATCATGTCCGGATAAACATTTATCAAAAACGAAGAACCTCACCCCCATCCCCTCTCCTGAATAAGGAGAGGGGTGCCCGATAGCGTAGCGTGCCGTTAGGCATAGGGCGGGGTGAGGTCTTTTTATTGTGAGTAATTAGTGCGATATGCCCCCACACTGACAACAAGCTGTACAGTTCCACCCGAAGCGTGAGAACGAGAAGACTGCCATAATAATGATTAATAACTAATCTTTCTACAACCTAACGATATAATTCCTATTACAGCTTTCCGGAACGCTCTATATCGAAAGCGTTAAGTTCTTAAAGCTGAGGTTTAAATGATAAACATCTTGGATTTGGGGGAAACTGCAAAAGCCCAAGAACTCCAGCGACGCGGTACAGATTTGTTGCGACGCTTGCTGGATGACTGCAAAAGTCCTGGCAAGAAAAAGCAGTTGGCTTTGAAGTTTGCTCCTTTTCAGCAGTTAACTGTTGACTTGGCTGTGCAGTCGGGTGAGATGGTGCAAGCGTTGGAATTAGCAGAACAAGGGAAAAATGCTTGCTTGGCTTGGCTGCTGGATGCTTGGAATGGTGAGTCTCCTGCATGGGAAGAGATGAAACAACTGCTCAA
Organism: Brasilonema angustatum; assembly: GCF_059505445.1. Lineage (NCBI taxonomy): Bacteria > Bacillati > Cyanobacteriota > Cyanophyceae > Nostocales > Scytonemataceae > Brasilonema > Brasilonema angustatum. Next base: position 56,581 of record NZ_JCACKO010000020.1, read on the forward strand.
TCCCACTACTGCTATAGTTTACTGGCATCTTAGCCCAGCCGCTCTACACACTTTCATCCTGAAACACGACGCTTCATCACCCATCCTCATTTCTCCTCCTTCCTTTGCAAGCGGGGTTGGGGGAGATTTCCAGTCGGATGAGTTAGAAGTACCCGCAGCAGCGCGACGCTTGCACGAGTTTGAAAACTGGGTGAAAGAATGGAATGAACAATACGCCAGTTATTGTGAGGGTAGAGATACTCTGACTCTAGAAGATATTTGCCAGTTCAATCTGAGTCACTACGAGTTGGTAAGCCTTTCTGCTTGTGAAACGGCTGTTACAGGGAATCAAACTATCAGCACTGAATATGTGGGTTTAGTCAGTGGCTTTGTGCGTCAGGGTGTTGCTCATGTCGTCAGCACGCTGTGGCGGGTGGAATCTGTTTCCAGTGCTTTGTTCATGATGGAATTTTACCGCCAGTTAAATAGAGATATTGAACCCACCACCGCCCTCAGACAAACTCAAATTTGGCTGGCGACTGTTAAATATAGTGAACTCGTTCAATGGTACAAAGATATCGCCGCCGAAATCGCCCAAAGTGATTCTCTTTGCGCCGAAGATTTGAAAGACAAAGCCAAAATCATCGAATACGATGTTGAGAAAATAAATTCGTTTGTTCCTCCTTACGCTCATCCCTATTTCTGGGCTAGTTTCATTATCACTGGGACTGTTTCAGGACTTACACACTGAAGATCCCCCCTAGCCCCCCTTAAAAAGCTACGGTGTACACACATCTCGCTCAAAACCTCACCCTCGCTTTTAGCTGCGCTAAAATCTTTCCCTCTCCGGAGTTCGGAGAGGGATGCCCGACAGGGCAGGGTGAGGTTTTACGGGGATGAGCGGGTAATTCGAGGACTTGTGTGTACACCGTAGCTTAAAAAGGGGGGAAAAATTAAAAGCCCCCTTTTTAAGGGGGTTGGGGGATCTCTTCTGCTTAAGTCCTATCTTTAATTCTCAACTTTTTTCTTATGCTAGAAAGATACACAATCCGCCACCAAGCTTTTTTGCAAGCATTCAATAAACTTGATTTATCAACCCTTTCACCAGAACTGCAAGAAGAACTTCACCAAGTCCGTCAAGCGTTGGGGAATAATGTGAATGAAGCTACAATTAGGCGGCTTGATGCTTTAGTAAAAAAGAGCGATCGCCTCAATCAACTTTATGAAAGCGAACGCCTTAGCTTGATAGGGAAAGATAGTCAACAAGAACGTGACAAAGGCTTTCCGGTAAAAGATGACAACCCAAAACCAGAGGATTTAGGCGTTAATAATGTCAATCCTTCCTCAACAACAGCAAACACCCACAATTCGACTCATTCCAGTCATGCACAAACACAACGAAAATCAAAAAAAAACTAACCTATAGAGCAATACAATTGCTGTTAAGGATTGATCCTCCCTAGCCCTCCTAAAAAAGGAGGGACTAAGCCCCCTTTTTTAGGAGGTTGGGGGGATTTTACAAAACTAAACACCACTAACAGCAAGCGTATTGATCTACACAGATGCAGAATGGGAGCATCTCAAATGTGTAAATTGATTTGATTTTGTAGTACGGGCTGGACAGCCCGCTTTGGTAGGAAAATAGGAAGCAAGATGCTTCCACTACTATAGGACTCATATTTGATTTTTGACGAAGCTAGGTACACTTTCTGTTGCCTGTTCCCTACCTCTACTTTGTCAATTCACCAAATCAAACCGGATTCCTATATCTTTTATGCAATATTTGAGATCCTCCCAAATCGACTGTCAATTAATAAAACTAGAATTTGATTAGATACTTACTCGATGAATGACTTAATTTACTACCCGACTCTCGATGTATTTGTCTACCAATTAAGAGATGGATTGGGAGACAGTGAAGCTCAAATTGCTGACAATCACGAAAAATTCTGGAACAATCTACCTCCTAAATTACATGTCTATTTAGAAGAAGAGTTAGCAGCCGAAAACCCAGAATATATCAAATTACTAGACTTACTTGATCCAAAATTCAAACAGCCATTTAATATCAAAGATAATCATTTGATTTTTCAAGATAAGGTTGCAGATTATCAAATTGGAGGTTATTACTATCCGGTTCGCTTAAGTGATACTTACGGACTGCTGTTTGACTGTTCTGTTGATGACTTTGATCATCCTCACTCTGTTACTTTTTTTAAAAAGCTCAAAGAAAAAGCCTCTGCTAAAAATGGTAACTTAGGGAAAACTTGGATGCTTTCCGGTTGCCTACCTGCAAATTCTCAAGCTAATTTAGAAGATTTAGCCAAAGCATCTGCCAACGCTTTAATCCCTGGTGATTGGCAAGAACTAAAAACCGGATTTTTTTTAGGCGCTACAGTTTTTGAACTCTGGAAATCGCCCCAGAAGTGGGAGAACGTTGCAGAAGAAAATACTCACATTTTAATATTTTTCTATCCCGCCCTAAATATTATGGAGGAAGCTGCAGGCTTTTATGGAGATTGGCTGCGGTTATTATCTGCGCGTAACAAAATTTTGTGGGAATATGCTTATGCTGAGAAAACAACGAGAAGTTTACAAGCTGAATATAAGTCTATCACAGAAAACGTTGCAAAAGTGAAAAATTTATATACAGAAAATGGAGAAGAAAAATTATCTGGTAACAAGTTACAGTACTTACAAAAAATCTTGAGTGAGAGTATTGCAACTTTATCAGAATATCTCAGAAAAATCAGCGATTTAGAAATTATTAGCTTGGCAATAGAGACTAATTTAAGCAACTACCAAAAATACCATCAACAGATTGTCCAAAAAGCAGAACAAAAGCAACAAGAATATGGTAATTTGGGTGATACAGACTTGGGGTTTTTGCAAAACTTCAGTGATATTGTCCAGGAAAAATACAAAGCGCAGGTAGCGCAAGACCGTGCTAGCCTGAGTGTAGGCTTGAGAATTTTAGAAGACTTGATCAACACTGTTAGGGGTATTATTGAGATTGAGCAAACCAAGAGCGATCGCACTCTAGACAACACCATCGCACTTGCAGGAATTGGACTCGCCATCAGCGGCATAACAGCCACCGCCATCTCCACCCAACAACCTCCTGTGGCATCTTATAAAGACTTTTCTTTCCTAGGTTCACCAACTTTTGTCTGGAGTATTGTCTTTAGTTCACCATTTTTAATCGTTCTCATTCTTCGCCTACTTAGGCGGTAATATAGCGGTTTTCAATTGGTTGGAATACATCAAACAGTTTCGGCTATTAGCGGCAGGACTTATAGTCATAGGCGGACTACCAATACAAGATTATGATATAATTTTCTATATAGTTAATCTTTAAAAAAGAAACATTATTCATAATCTTGTGAAAAACTAAAATAAATATGAATCTAGCTGTAGAACTACCTAGTGGAAAAATATTAAACCTTTCTCGCTTCATTGCTCTTATTCCGCTTACAACTACAAGTAAAAATTACAACTTAATTTTAGAAGGTTATTCTGCTCCTATTACTCTAGAATCAGATGATGTTGAAGCTCTCAAGAAACTATTGCAATTAGATAAGGATTTAGTTACTGCTAATCAACTAGAATTGCACAAGCAGAAGCAATTAAACCAAAATCAGCGAGCAATAGCCTTATTAAAACAGCGTATTCAACGCCATGAAAATATGTCTGAAGCAGAATCACTACACAGAGAAGAAATATTTGAGAAATTTAAACAAATAATAGATGCAGAACGTCTTCCCGAACAAAAGTTATATTCGCAATCATGATAGTTTTTATTGACTCTGGGGTACTGGGAATTCTTACCAATCCCAATAAGTTAGGAGAAGCTTACGATTGCGAACAATGGCTTTATACTTTATTATCGCATGGTGTTCATGTTTGTTCTTCTGATATATGCGATTTTGAAGTCAGGAGAAGTTTAGTTTTAGCATCACAAAAGAAAACTGAACTCAATAGTATTCAGAATTTAGATGAACTTCGAGAAATAATTGACTTTTTACCCATTACTTCAGCTTTATTGAGACAAGCTGCTTCTTTATGGGCTGCTGCTCGAAGTCAAGGCATTCCTACTGCAGATGATAAAAGTCTTGATGTGGATATTATCATTTCTGGTCATTGGCAAATTCTCAAGGAAGATTTTCCCGGTCGTTATATTGTTATTGCCACTACAAACGTAAAGCATTTGAGTCGCTTTACTGAAGCTAAAGTGTGGAGAGATATTAAATTTTAATTGAATGTTTTCCCTCCGTGCCAGGTATTGAAATCCGCAAATGTTGATTCTAGCGTAGGAAAGGAAGCTGCAATAAATATTTACAATATTCTGAAACGCTTAGATATTACAGTTTACAAGTCTCAATAGGAGAGAACAGACCCCCTTGCGACGACCCTCCCACGAAAAAACCCCACCCAACAACAGCCAACAACAACGCAACGGGAGATGTCCTTTGGGAGCCGTTGTATCAAAAGTGAGTTGCTCGTAAGAAATCCAGTTTTCTTCTCTACTCCATCCCACGCGATCGCCAAATTTATTCCAGGCTTCTTCGTCGTATTCACTGTTCAGCTTGCCGCCAACACTGAAGTAAATTTCCTTCTGAACACTGAAGCCAAAATGCCCATTACTATATTTTACCCAAAGTTGGTCAATTATACGGAGGTCAGTACAGGGAAAGTTTAAGAGTTCTTCCTCTCTAATCCAGTCATGTTCCTTGCGCCCGACAGCTTGGAGCATCACTAGATAGGTTTCATAGTCAGCTTCCTTCCACTTTTGTGCTGCCAGTAAGTCCCGCAGTTTCGTGTAGTCTACGCCTTTTTCTGAACTGAGGTTATCTTCATCAGTTGTAGAGGGTGGAGGTTCAGGGGCAATATCTTTTGCTAGCGGTTCATGTGAACCCGTCGTCTCATCCGCCTCTCCTTCCTGCTGACGTGCTGGGATTAACCGCGCCTCAATTGGCGTGATGTCTTGATCTCTGAGTTGCAAAACTTGCTGCAAGCGCTTCAAATCCTCTCGCGTGTGTTGGCTGAGACTACCTTCATCCTCTAACGCCTCAGTCAGTGCTTCTTCATATTCTTCTAGATTTTGCTGGCGCTTGCGATAAGGTTCTAGAACTTCATTCTCTATTTTCGCTACTTCCTCCGTTGACAAACCCAATTCACTTTGACGTCGGTTGAGAATTCGGCGACCAATACGCGAAACCTGACCATTTCGGATGCACTGTTCTACTTCCTTACGATACTGCAGTTTCGGATCGCCTATCGGAGCTTTCGCCAGTTGAATTTTATAGCCCTCTTTGATAGCATAAATCTCTGGCTTCATTGCGGGTGCTGCTTCCTGCACTTTCTTGCGAGCATACGAATGCAGTTCATCCACGGAAATTACACCGTCATTGTCAGTATCAGCCGCGCCTTTCTCAATTCCTTCCACAAGGTAGCGGGTATAAACTGATAACTCTGAACCCTCTTGTTCAAAAGAATACTCAATGGCAGAAGAAGAAGTCAGAACTGCCCGTCCTTGGACTTCCTCTGGTTGTTTTGTCTCTACCAGTTGGTTTTTAATATCCAAACTGCCATCATCTTTAGCCTTCATGCCTTGGGCAAATGCACCACTGAAGCAACAGTCAAGAATAATCACCTGTCGCCGCGAACGACTATTTTCCATGACGTCGTGTATCAAGCTAGCAGCAACAGCGGTAGTTCTGATTAATTCTCCCTTGGAGTTTTTACGAGTTTGACGAGTTGCCAAGTAAAGCCTGCCGATATCATCTTTAATACCATGACCAGAAAAATACACTAACACCAAATCATCCTTTTGCCGATTGAAGAATAGCGCTTCAATCGCTTCTTCCATCGCTTGTCGTTGGGGGTTTTTCAGCACTGTTATATCTGCTTTGTTAAACCCGCCCATATCTGGATGCTGCAAAACTCGCTGTATGGCATCGACATCTTTAACAGCGCCAGCCAGGGGGTTTAAGCCCGGTTCATATTCACTAACTCCTATCAACAGTGCAACTTTCGCCATGTTTGCTAGTCTACTCTGGGTTCAGTAATTCCTGTATTGCCTTGACTGCTGCTTCTAACTCTTGCTGACTGCTAGCTTTTATTTTAACTTTCTTGCCGTTTGCTTCTGCTTCTAATTCAATGGTTTTGTTGGCTAGGCGATCGCTCAAAAATCCCCACACTTGTTTCACATTTTCCGGCTTCACAAAAGCAATCACCTGAGCTGCTACCCAGCCTGTGACTGACTTGGTTCTCAGTAGCGTGTTGGGGTTCACAACTCGATCAACCGCTTCCACTTCATCCAAGTCTTTCATCTGTGCTAAAAGCTTCTGGACTTCCTCATTCTTCTCTTCCTCATCCAAGGCGGGATCAGTAAATATAATGCTTAGTTTAACGTTTGAGGTATCTGCCATCATACTGCTTTTGTTATGAATAATATATACACTTGCGAAAATTCTACTGTATGTAGATATCAATTAAACAGTAGACTATTCCGGAAATTCTCCTCCCTTTCCTCTTTATGACGACTTACGCACTCAAAACCCGAAACCTCGATCCCCCCTGGTGCTCTGTCAACCCAAAATTGCCGGGTTAAGGCAAGCAGGGGAGGCAGTGCGTTGCTCTCCGCAACGCACTGCCTCCCCTAAAAAAGGGGGGAATCTTAAAAGCCCCCTTTTTAACTCTGTTGGGGGATCTCTTTTGCGTAAGTTCTATTTATAAGCACAAAGGTGCCGCAGGCGGATAGGGGTAAACTCCACGTCTGTGCTTAATTTTTGCCTAACAGCTTTGTTCCTCACTCGTTCCCAGCCTGAGGCTGAGAATGCATTTGGTGTGAGGATCTGCCTCTGGGAACGACTCTCTATGCCTCTCCTTTCAAATCATCAATTTCTAACAAACTGACAAGCAAACCAGCAATTGGAACAGCAAGGAAAATCCCTAGCAGCCCAGCAATTCTTGCACCGACTAATAAAGCAAAAAATGTAACGACAGGGTTAACATCGACTGAATTTTGCATGATTCGCGGCGAAACTAAGTTGTCTTGGATTTGCTGAAGTATAATTGAGGCTACTAAGACTTTGAAAGCAAGGAAAATATCTTGAGTTAACAAAATAAAAAAAACAATACCAATTCCTAAAGTTGCTCCAATGCCTGGAACCGCATCAATAACTCCAATTATTAAAGACAAAACTAAGGGAAAAGGAACCTGGAGTAATATAAAAACTAAAAAAGTAACACTTGACAGAAATAACATTAAAATTAATTGCGCTCTAAAAAATCCTAAAAGCTTCTCTTCAACTGTATCTGCAAAGTGCTTACGCGATCTTTCTGGTACAATTTTCAAAACAAATTGCCAAACCTTTTTCCCATTCAGCAACATAAAAAGGGTAACAACTGCAATCAAAATAACATTAACAAAATTGGTGAGGGAAGCTCCTAAAAGACTAATAATATAATTAATAGCTGAGAAAGCAAAGCTTCGGATTCGCTCCGCAATAGCATCAAGATCTAATTGGATATTGCGAGTTTGAAGAAAAGCTTCTATTTGTGCTACAAAAGAGCCAATAGAATTAGCCATCTCAAAAAATCTATCAATGAGTTGTTGTCCTTGAGACAAAATTGCTAAACCGAGGGTGATTGCTAAAGCGATAATAATTAAAAGGCTTACCAAGAAAACCAAGATAACTGCAACTGTCCGGGGTAAAAAACGCTGCAACCAGCGAACAGGATAGTTCAATAAAGCAGCTAAAATCGCGGCGAATGTGAAAATTACAATAACTGTTTCAAAATAAGTGAAAAGCTGTAACATTGCCCAACCAAGGGCGAATAATAGTAAAAAGTGAATGATAAAGGAATTATTTAGTCGCTGTCGGAGATTGTTCATCATTTGCTTTCCTGATTTCTTCAATTTAGCGGACTTGAAAAATTAAAGTGAAGCATTGACTTGTTTGTTTGGCAACAAATTGTTTTAAAAACCGTACTTGGTTTGGCGCTAAAGTTCGTGTGATGAAAACATTCAAGTAGGTAACGTAAAGTTTAGTTTCCCAGTTGACATAACTGCTAATCAATGAGTTGCATTTTTGCTGATACGCATGATTGCGTCTCTTGCTTTGCGCAATAGGCACATGCGATAAGTCGGAGGCTGATCGCACCTTGAGGACAATGCTCAGTTTACCTGGTTTTTGGTCTTAACCGAACCGTATTACTTTATAACGGGAAAGGTGCCGCAGGCGGATAGGGGTAAACTCCACGTCTGTCCTTAATTTTTGCGTCACAGCTTTGTTCCTCGCTCGTCGCTTGTTCCCAGCCTCAGACTGTAGAACTCCCTAGTGGAAAAATATTAAACCTTCCTCGCTTTAGAGTCGAATAATATGTTTAGACTATTGACATTTGTTTTACCAGGTGCAAGACGTAAGTTACGATCAATCCAAACATATTCTTAAACTCACCTATGAGTGAGCAGTGCCCACCCTACCCTTAATTCACTGTTCGCGCAAACTTCTAGTTGTATGTTGTCGGCAGTGCCCACCACCAAGGATTTTGAGAAGGGACTCAGGGCATACGTAGCGCAATTGCTTCACTGTGCGATACGCGTAGCGTCAAGCCTCCGGCTTATCGCCAAATCTTGAAATTGCTGTGACGGTAATTTGTAAGGTGGGCACTGCCTATCTTCTGATCTCATGAGTCTGCTATGAGTGAGCAGTGCCCACCCTACCCTTAATTCACAATTCGTAATAGGCTAATATTACGAATTATTAACTAGTCATGACTAATCTGCAAATCTTTTTGGATATTGCTACAGAAGCAGCCCTCGCTGCTGGCGCGGTGTTGCAAGGTTATTTGGGTAAGGTGGAAGACGCGATTATTGAAAAAGGACGCCCCGGTGATTTGGTAACTGCTGCTGATAAAGCTTCGGAAGCGGTGGTTTTAGATGTTTTGCGTCGTCACTTTCCTGACCATTCTATCCTGGCTGAGGAATCTGGGAAACTAGGAAATCAAGATAGTGAGTATCTCTGGGCGATTGATCCTCTGGATGGAACAACGAACTTTGCTCACCAATATCCCTTTTTTGCTGTCTCCATTGGGCTGTTGATTCAGGGTGTCCCGCAAGTCGGTGTTATTTATGACCCTTTTCATAACGAGCTATTCCGGGCGGCTCAAGGTTTGGGAGCAACGCGGAACCGTTGCCCAATAAAGGTTTCAAAAACTTCTCAACTTGGTAAAAGTTTGTTGGTTTCCGGATTTGCCTATGACCGTCGTGAAACATCTGACAACAACTATGCCGAATTCTGTCACTTGACTCATCTGACTCAAGGAGTTCGGCGTAGTGGTTCCGCATCCCTAGATTTGGCTCATATCGCCTGCGGTCGTGTTGATGGTTACTGGGAAAGAGGTCTTTCTCCTTGGGATATTACTGCTGGTATCATTTTAATACGAGAAGCTGGGGGAAAGGTGACTGCATACGATGGGAGTTCCTTAGATATCTCGTCTGGTAGAATTCTAGCTACGAATGGTTCTATTCACAACAGCCTGAGTCATGAACTACAACAAGTTCCACCGCTGTCTTCATGGGCTAATCCCCATTAGCATGCTGAAAAACTAACAGTGAGGGAGTTTAATTTACAGCTGCTGTTGCTGATTTATCAGCCTGAGCAATTCAGCAATATTTTCTCAGTTGTGAGCCTTTAACTAGCGATAGAAAACCGCTAGCAACAGCCTTAAGAAACTAAATCCCCCTTCTTGTTTGTTCCCTGTTCCCTGTTAAGCGTTCCCTGTCTTTCTTGAAAGCAATCCACAGGCTGCGCAGCACCCGCTATGAATGAAACAAACACCTTTTTCCCCTTACACCCCGTACACCCCTACACCCCTTATACCGTTTCACTTTAAGGTTGATACAAATAGGCAGCAGAGGAGCAGAG
>NZ_JCACKO010000021.1:0-65650 GCF_059505445.1 Brasilonema angustatum
ACTCATTTTTAAAGCATATCATGAGTTAAAATCTCATTTTTTGTTTCAAATCACACGATCGCCTATCACACCGCATTTGCCAATCCTGCTTCAGTCCGACCGTGCCGAAAAACACTTGATGTCGTCCGTAATTGCGATTGAGCTTGTCCATTACTGCCATCAGCTTTTCTCGCCGATTATCAGGCGAAGGGGCGAACAGGTCAAATTGACGTTCATCAGCCTGCACCAAGTCGAGCAGAACTACCCCTGCTTTCTGATACTGGAAACCTTGCCGAAATCCCCGCTGTAGCGCGGTTTTAGCGGCGGCAATCAGTGCTGACGTATCGTTGCTGGGGTTTGACAACTCAACCACCTTCACCGCGCTATATTGCGGTTCTTTAACGCGAAATCTATTGGTATGAATGAACACCATTATACCGAGTGCATAACTGCCTTGGGCGCGAAGTTTCTCAGCGGCGCGACTCATATACAGTGCCACCGCTTCTTCGAGTTCACTAAGGGCAGTTACAGGACGACTAAACGACCGCGATGAGCAAATATTCTTCTTTGGCTGCATATCTTCAAGAGACAAGCAGGGATTTCCCTGCAACTCGCGCAAGGTACGCTCATAAACTATCCCGAATTGCTGGCGGACAAGGCGAACATCCATCTGGGCGAAGTCCCAGGCAGTATTAATACCCAACAGTTTCAGCTTGTGTTCAGTTCGATGACCAATCCCCCAAACATCACCCACAGGCGTTATTTTCAGATGTTCATCAATGGTACATGCACCACGTAGGACGAAGACCCCGTGCTTCATATGCTTCTTGGCGTATTCGTTGGCAACTTTAGCAAGAGTTTTCGTTGGTGCCACCCCAACCGATACCGGGATACCTGTATGTTTTTTAACAGTTTGTGCAATTTCGAGCGCGTGACGGTCGAAGCCCAATAAGTCAAATCCCGACAAATCAAGAAACGCTTCATCAATAGAATAAACCTCAAGCGCCGTTGTCAGGTTTGCGAGAACATTCATCACCCGCCCGGACATATCGCCGTAAAGTTCGTAATTTGAGGAAAACACCGCGACCTTGTGCTTCTGGCAGAACGGTATCATCTTATAATATGGTTCAGCCATCCCAATGCCAAGGGCTTTTGCTTCAGGTGATCTGGCAATCACACAGCCATCATTATTAGATAGGACAACAACCGGCTTACCCTGCAAAGCCGGGTTAAACGCCTGCTCACAGCTTGCGTAGAAGCTGTTGCAATCAACTAGGGCGAACATAAGTTATCTCGCTTCGCTCCTGGGTGTGGGGTGTGGGGTGTGGGGTGTGGTGAAAGATTCATGCTTTGTACAACCCACCCAGCTATGGAGGTTTAAAACCCCACTGTCAATGGGGGTGTCAACAAGAGGGTTGGGTGCTGCACCGATCCAATTGGTTCCTACACCCTACACCCTACCCCCTACACCCTGTTTGTTATAGTTGGCGGAGGACGCTTACCACCACACCCACCGTGACCACTTCCAGGTCATCAGTAATTTCAATCGGCTGATAATCGGGGTTTTCCGGCATTAACCACAGTTTTCCCCGTAACCGAGACAGCCGCTTGATGGTGAATTCGCCCCCAACAGATGCAACCACAATCCGCCCAGGTTTCGCTTCCAAACTGCGGTCAACTGCGACTACATCGCCGTGTAAGATGCCGGCATCTTTCATCGAATCCCCTGCAATCCGCATGAGAAACGTTGCGGCTGGATTTTTCACTAAATGTTGGTTGAGGTCTATTGAATCCTCAAGCCAATCGTCCGCCGGACTGGGAAAACCTGCTTGTACGCTTTCACCAAACAAAGGCAGTCTAACTCCCTGGTCATCAGGCGTGAACTTTATGCTAAAAAATGGCTTTGTAACTTGAGGAGTTTTGAGACAAACGCGAAAACTATCAACACCAAACATCAAATCCCCACGTAAATGCCTTTAAAAATATTCTTTAGCATACGCGAATGGTGTTAAAAAGCAATTGGATTTCTTTGGAGATCAGGAAGTGTTCACTTTCACTCTTGTTGTTAAAACTCTTTTTTCATCGAATTCAAAGGATACTTCAATTAATACAGCAATACAGTTTACTAGTAAACTGGCAAAACAGTAAACAAGTAAACCTGTCAACTAGAGATTCATTAGTAAACTCTATAATTTAGGCACGAATCACCTTCACCATCTTTAATCTTGTAGAAACATGCTGCCGCAAAAGTATCACAAATGAAGCTGAATCAATACAGTGAGCAAGTTTACTAGTAAACTTGTAAAACAGTAGACTAGTAAAACGGTAAACTAGTTATTCATTCGTGAACTCACTAATCCAGGCACGAACCACCTTCGCCATCTTTAATTTCTTGTGGAAACACGCTGCTGCAAAAGCATCATACAGTTCTGGCTCTAGTTCAATAACCAGCTTGCGGGTTTTCTGTTTGGGTGACTTATTCTCCTCTACAACTTCCTCATGAACGGGAGGGGCGGGGGAAACTCCTTTCCTAAAAGCCTCCATTTCCGGTGATATGTCATTTTCGTTGCCAAGCGTCTCAGATAAAGGCTTTCTTTGTTTTCTTGCTGTCATGGCGTAATTGTCTCCAGCATCTCTTGACAAAGGGCATCAAATTCTTTACCAGCTTCTTTGACCGCCTCATTTGGGGGAAGTGTCCAGACAACGGCTTTTTGACCAAAGCAGTCTGCGATCGCTTGCCGTTGTGGAATAACTGTTTTTAGCATCCGCTTGTCCTGTAAGAACTGTAGTGCTTCACTGTACAGTCGTGTTCCTCGGACAACTCGATTGAGGAGAATATGAAACCTGGGTGAACCATTCCTAACTGATTGCGCTTGCTTGACCAGGCGAATGGCATCACCAGCACTGCTTAAATCTAAGCCAGTTGGTTGTATAGGGATAACAACCACATCTGAGCGAAGCAGAATACAGCGAGTCGCTTCCGTGATACCTGCTGACCCATCAATCAACACATACTCGAAGTTAGCCGCTACTTTGGGAATATCCTCCATCAACTGATCAGGATCTTGCATGACCAGACACTGAATCGCACTGTCCATTCCTGAAAGCCAACGAGATACGGACTGTTGAGCATCCGAATCAATGACGGCGACTTCTTTCCCCTTCTGATGAAGCCAGAACGCAAAATGACAGGTGGTTGTGGACTTCCCGCACCCCCCTTTTTGGTTGATAAACGAAACGATAGTCATATAACTAGTAACCTTTATTAGAAGTAAACTGGATTGCTAGCATTAAGGTATACCAGCAATGTAGTAAACTTTCAATACAGTTTACTTTCTTACTAGCAAACTGTATAACAGTTTAACTAGTATACTGTTAATACAGTAAACTGTATTTTATCTGAAAAAACTGAGCCTTCATAAAAGGGCTGACAGGCACATAGCTGTCACAGGAGGAAAAGTACGAATGAGATTGGCTTTCTGGCTTGGTTTCAGGGCTGTGCCAAGCATTTATTATTGGATGAGAACCTTTATTGTTACCGAGCAAAGCTCAGAGGGTGTAGGGTGTAGGGAGAGACAAGTTTTTTATATCCCTACCCCCTTGCCCTAAGAGCATTAGGGTTTAAAGCCTCGCCCTTTAGTGAGGCGTTCTTAATTGGGCGGGGTCTGAAACCGAGTCACGGCGCTTCGCGCTGGGTGTGGGGTGTGGGGTGTGGGGTGTAGGGATAATTGGTGGCTCTGACACCAAGGTGCTCCGGGGATAGAGTGCAACAAAAACACGATTTATCTTTCTTCCCCTACACCCCACACCCTATCCCCTACACCCTGTTCTCGGTCTAATTGTTCTTCCCCTACACCCCACAAAGAGCACCCCACACCCCGTTCATCATTTACGTTCATATTCCTCAATGACGTGAGTGTAAATTTCAAAATGAAATAGCACTATTTTTAGAATTATTTGGCACTTTTATTGAAAGATGTGAATGTTTTTTATTGTTAAAGATGCTATTTATCACGCTAAGAATTAGTGCCAAATAATCCTGAAGTTTACAAGAATATGGAACCCGCAAGAAAGCGTTAAGGCAAGAGGGCGACACAGACATTCTCACAAACGACCATTTGTGAGAATGGGTAATATTGGTAATACTATAATCAAGATACACATTGTGTATCTGGCAGTTTGATGCTAGAGTACAGACTCAAGGAGAAGATTATGGAACCCTATAGCAGCCCTGATATTCCCACTCGCGCCGTCAATTTACGCATCCGTGAGGATGTACGGACACTTATTGACCGGGCAGCGAAAGCGCAAAGCAAATCACGTTCAGATTTCATGATTGATGCTGCGCGACGAGCTGCAGAGGATACGCTGCTTGACCAGACCTTCCTGCGGGTGGATGAAGAAACCTATCAGTATTTTCTGAATGTTCTGGATAACCCGCCCCACAATGAAGGGTTTGAGCGCTTGATGAATGTTAAAAAGCCGTGGACTGAATGACCCCTCAAGCCCCTGTACCTCTTACGGATACTCATCTGCTGGATGACTTTGATTGCGGAGTTGCCAGTCTGAATGATTGGTTAAAACGTCGCGCCGTTGCCAATCAAAAAAACAATGCGTCACGTACCTATGTTGTCACCGATGGGCAGAAAGTGATTGCTTATTATTGCCTTTCCTCCGGCGCATTGGCGCTCGAACACGCGCCATCGCCTGTAAGACGAAATATGCCCGACCCCATACCCGTAGCTATTCTTGGAAGGCTTGGAGTAGATATCTCATGGAAAGGACTTGGGTTGGGTGCGGCATTATTGCAGGATGCGGTGCTTCGTACCGTGCAAGCGGCAGAGATAGTAGGCATCCGTGGAATAGTAGTACATGCCATATCAGAAGAAGCCAAGCAATTCTATGAGCATTACGGGTTTTCTCCTTCGCCTACGCAACCTATGACGCTTATTCTGTCTATCAAGAAGGTCACAGTATAATCTCAAAACTAGCGTTTGTGAGAATGTTTAAGGAGCTACGCACCCCGATTTGAGCTATCAAATAAAATTAAACGATTACCGGAATAGTGTTAGCAGTAAATGTATAATTCCTAGGAATCAAATTTCTGTAAAGTGCGCTGGGAGAAACTTGACCCGCTGAACTTTACTTCAATACCATTTGTCTTGACTTCTAATCAACGTTATTAAGGAGTATTTATTATGGCGGATGCTAGCTTACCAGTTCTGCAAAAAGGAGCCACTGGTTCTACGGTAGCTCTTTTACAGACCTTTCTGCGGATTAAAGGCTATGGAACAAGCACAAACCCAACTCTCCAACTTCATGTTGATGGGATTTTTGGTGATACCACAGATTCTGTTGTTCGCCAGTTCCAAAAGAACTCACATTTAAATGTAGATGGGGTTGTTGGGGATAAAACTTGGCAAGCTTTTGTTGAGTAAGGAAGACCGTAAAATAAAGGCTCTCAATGCGGGGTAAACTGCAATGCCTGATAGATAGCTCACTGATTGGCCGCAATTACTTTGAGGTACGCCTTTGCGGTCTGGTTCGCTGCGTCCTGTAAATTTCAAAATTAAATGGTGCTGTTCTTTTAGAATTATTTGGCACTTTTATTGAAAGGTATGAATGCTTTTTCATTGTTAAAGATGCCATTTATCGCGCTAAAATTAGTATCAAATAATCCTGAAGTTTATACCAATTTGAAAAAAGAATGCAACACATAGAAAAGATCCCTCCCCAACCCTTTCACAAGGGCGGGTGGGGCATCTGTCGCAAACATTTTTTGAATTGGTATTACTTCAATTTGGTGTTGTCACGCTTATCTGAGGTTTTTTACTGATAAGGAATGTCATTTTTTATGCATAAAGTCTTTGGGCTTTCATGTGTCTTTGGTCATTTTCTGTGCATACTTTTGTAAGTTGATTGTAATGTAATTAATTACAAAGTTAAGAAATTACATTTAACAACTTTTGCAATAACCCCCTATCAAAAATGGGGTATCTAGCGCTGACCAAAGACCACGCCTGAAATCCCTTATTCTGTAAATTTCAAAATTAAATGGCACTATTCTTTTAGAATTATTTGGCACTTTTCTTGAAAGATATGAATGCTTTTTCATTGTTAAAGATGCCATTTATCGCGTTAAGAATTAGTGCCAAATAATCCTGAAGTTTACAGATGCGGACTCAGAGGACGAGAAGTTTCGAGGGAACGTGTCCCACTCAAGCAGTTTGTGTCAAAGCTCAAAATACTAACTCAAGCGATTTGCCAGCGGTTTTGCCGCGAGCGCGTTCAGGTCAGCCACTGTTTGCTGCGGAAGTTGCAGCGCCGCAGCTTTGACATTCTGACGTAAATGCTCAATTGATGACGTGCCGGGAATCAGCAAGATATTGGGGGAGCGCTGAAGCAACCATGCCAGCGCTACTTGCATCGGTGTTGCGTTTAAAGACTTGGCGGTGCTTTCAAGTACCGAGGATTGTAGCGGTGTGAACCCGCCGAGGGGAAAGAACGGCACGTAAGCGATTCCCTGTTGGGTGAGGTCGTCAATGAAAGCGTCATCTTCCCGGTGTGCTACGTTGTACTGGTTCTGCACACAGACAATCTCCGCGATCGTTTGCGCCTCGGCTAACTGTGTCGGCGTAACATTGCTCAAACCGAGGTGACGAATTAATCCCTGCTGTTTCAGGTCGGCTAAGATCGTCAGCGGCTCGGCGAGAGAACCTTCCGATGTTCCGTGACCATCACCCATCAAGCGGAGATTGACGACATCAATCGCATCGAGTCCGAGGTTACGCAGGTTATCGTGAACGGCATCGGTCAGCTCCTGCCGCGACATGGCGGGCACCCATGATCCATCTTCAGGACGACGCGCTCCCACCTTGGTGACAATCACCAAATCTTCGGGGTAGGGATGCAGTGCTTGTCGAATAATCTGATTCGTGATGTGAGGTCCGTAGAAGTCGCTCGTATCGATGTGATTAATGCCAAGTGCGATCGCTTCGCGCAAAACAGCAACGGCTGCATCTACATCTCGCGGCGCACCCATTACATTCGGACCTGCGAGTTGCATGGCACCATAGCCGATGCGCTTCAAGGGGAGTGAGGTGTTCGGCAGCGTAAAACTGCCGCCAAGGTTCGTTGCAAGAGACATATTGCTACTTTCTCCAAGAATTTTTTAGTGATTTAACGAATCTTTTTCGAGAGTCCATTTCTCAATGTGCTGCGTGCGATAAGCGAAGCTTAAGCCTTCGGCTTAAGAAGCCCTCTCCTGCTGATCGATAGATTCCTATCGCTTGTCATTGTTCGTTGCGGCTAGCGAATATTTGCTCATAGTCACCGTTCCTTTCAGCAAATCGATGTGCTTTGACACGATTAACAAGGATTTCGCCGTGGGGTGGGTTGGGAGTGCTGAGAATCTGCATCACTTCAGCAATATAGTCAGTCAGTGGCATTGCGGCAGGATCAGTCGCCTGACTAGCCCCGCCAAGCTCAGTCTGTACATAGGGTGGGGCAAGTTCAAGAACCTCCACGGAGGTTTTCTGAAGCTGAACGCGCAGTGACTGCAACCAAGAGTGTAGAAAAGCCTTGCTCGCGCAATAAGTCGGATATGGACTGATGGGAACGAAAGCCAAGCCAGAGGTGGTGGTGATAATCGTTGAATGCGGCTGCTGTTTGAGAGTCGGGAGGAGTGCCGCAGTGAGGTGAAGCACACCGACAATGTTAGTCTGAATCATAGACTGCATCACGGAGAAATTGATCGAGTCTGAGGTGAGGTCTTCGGTTTTAGAGATTCCGGCATTGTTGATCACAACATTGAGTTTAGGGAACTGCTCTCGAATGCGGGACGCAAAGGCTTCGATGTCCGCCGGGTCTTGAACGTCAAGTTGAATCCCGTGCATACCGGAGTGAGCGGCGGTGATTTCTTCGAGGAGATGTTGACGGCGACCTGCGATGATGACTTGATTACCACGTTGATAGAACGCCTCGGCAAGCGCACGACCGATGCCGCTTGTGCCGCCAGTGATCAAGATGGTGTTGTCCGTGAGATTCATAGGTATTTTTCCTGCAAAGATGTCAAAATAAAGAATGTCAGAATTTGTTGAGAGTAAAGTTGTTGTAAAAGTTGGAAATTCAATCAGCGCTTATTCACCGCTCACGCGCAACACGATTTTGCCCAGATAGTGCTGTTTCATGGCATCCTGCGCTTGTGCCGCCTCTTCGAGCGCAAACGTCTGCGCGATGTGAACTTTCAACTCACCGATACCGATCAATCGGTTAAGTTTGTCTAACAATATCGGGTCGGCGAAGCCATTTGCCTTCTTGAGTTCCACACCATCGGGCGCTTTGGGTTCGGGCATCACGCCATTAGGAAAGGCGATAATTCCGCCCTGACGCACCAACGAGAGCGTGGATTGAACCTCGTCGCCGCTCACCAGCACCAGCGCCGCATCGAAGCCGTCGGGTGCAAAAGCGCGGGCACGTTGCACAATGTCGTCGCTGTGTCCGTCCACTGCTTCATCGGCACCCAATTGCTTAGCCAACGCTACGCCGTCTGCGCCCGATGCGATCGCGAAAACGCTCGCACCCATGCGCTTAGCCAGTTGAAGCGCGACGTGACCGACACCACCGCTCGCGCCCCACAGCATTAATTTGGTTTGGCTGCCTGTCTCCAGCGCATTCAAATTACTGAGCGCCGTTATACCCGCAATGGGTAGCCCGCCCGCCATCACAATATCGAGACCTTTGGGCATCGGCGCGACCGTTTCTTCAGAGACGACGACATATTCTGCATAGCTACCGCCCTTGTCGTTCATGAAGCTCTGGGCGTAAACGCGGTCGCCAACCGCAAACCGCTCAACGCCATCGCCGATGGCAACAATCGTGCCTGCACATTCGCCGCCCAACACACGCGGAAAGTGGACTGAGTTATACACCAGCTTACCTTCACGCTCCATTGCGTCCCAGATACCAACTCCGGCAATCTCGATGCGAATCAAAACTTCGCCCGCGTCTACCGTAGGCACGGGTAAGGTGTGCAAGGTTAGCTTGTCAGCATGGCCGAACTCGTCCACAGCCATAGCTTTCATTTGTTGGGGAGTATTTTGCATAAATTAGGTTCTCCTGTTCATTGCTTGAGTTGTTATTGAGAGGTTCGCAGGCGTAAAACTGCTGACGCATTTGTCCCCTAAAAAATGGGGAGGGTTCCAAGCCCCTTGATTAATCGAGGGGACAACACGCGTATCGTATAAACCCTCCCCATTTTTTTCCGTGTAAGACCTCGTGACAAAGTTTGTTTGGACGAATTGCCATTTCCTCCAAGAAGTTTTTAATCGTTTTAGGAAAGCAATGCGGCATCGTTCTTCGGACTCTTTAAGGTCTCGCTCTCCATGCTTTCATCCTATTCATTCGATCCAGCGTTTCCAATGCCTAAAACTCTTTGATCCTTGCCTAATTCTCCAGCAGAAATCGCTTGAAGACATTCTATAATCGTGTAGGGCATTGAATGAGTCGAGGCTTTACCATGACTTTCGTTATCCCCAATTCTGAGGTAGTTGCAGATCAGTGCCAAGCGCTGGCGGCATTAGTGGCGCGGCACACCGAACCCAATGGCAACCTTGTCTATCCAACTGCGATCGCACCATTGAGCCTTTCGCGATCAAATGCGTCATCTGCCGTCATTTACCAGGATTATGAACCGCGTCTGGCCATTCTCGTTCAAGGCAAGAAAAATATAATACTGGGAGAGGAAACGTATCCCTATGAGATCGGGCAATGTCTTGTTGTCTCAGTTGATCTCCCCATCGGTGGGTGTATTGTTGAGGCGACAACCGATCAGCCGTATTTAGGATTAAAGCTGACTCTAGACCCAATGCAACTTTGTGAAATGGCTGGTCAAATGAATTTTAGTTCAGCGAAGAAAGAGAACTCTGTCCGAGGCTTATTTGTGAGCAACGCTGATGCGACGTTGCTTGAGTGTGCCCTTCGCCTCACAAAGCTTTTAGATACGCCACAGGATATTTCCATGCTAGCACCGATGATGATTCGGGAACTCTACTACCGTCTGCTGATCGGGGAACAAAGTGAAGCCGTGCGTCAAATTGCTACATCTGGCAGCAGTATGCAGCGGATTGCTTCAGCTATCAAACGGCTCAAGTCTAAGTTTACTCAGCCGATGCGAGTTGAGGACTTAGCAAAGCAGGTAAGGATGTCTACTTCGTCGTTTCATCAGCACTTCAAGCAAGTGACCTCGATGAGTCCACTTCAATATCAAAAGCAGTTAAGACTGTTAGAAGCCCGTCGCCTGATGCTGACGGAAGATTGTGATGCAACCTCTGCTGCCTACCAGGTTGGGTACGAAAGTCCCTCACAATTCAGCCGGGAATATTCCCGCCTATTCGGTGCGCCACCGATGCGAGACATCGAACGATTACGATCGGCTTGATGACCTTGCCCTAAAAAGGAGAGCGAAAAATTTCAGGGGAGATAAGCAACAATTCAGCAGAGGTTCTAAACATTAATCATCCCAAAGACGAATGGCACGCTCGATTAAGTGTAAGTCAGTAGCTGTAAGGGTAAAAAAATGAACCTGTAATACCAACTTATGACGCCAAGTTGGTAACAGGACTTACGCAACTGGCACAACGTAAACGGCATTTTTATCATTACTATGTATTACTCCCATAATTTTATCGTACTGCTACTGAGTAGATATACTCTTTTGCAAATAAGTCTCCAAGTCTTGTTTTGCTTCCGAGTCTCTTGCTAAAGCAGTAAAAGCAATTGCTCGATTTTGATATAAGTCGGCAGTTTCTGGTGATAGTGCAATCGCTTGATTTAAATCATTCAGAGCATCTTGATAACGTCCAGCCTCGTAATGGAGAACCGCACGATTTGCAAAAACAAATGGCTGATTGCTATCAATTTTTAGTGCAGCACTATAATCTGCTAGCGATTTCTTCACTTCACCTAGGATTTCTAATACTTGGGCACGTGCTACTAATACTGAGAATTGATGAGGCTGTAAATCTAGACTATTAGAATAAGCATCAACTGCTTTTTGAGGTTCACCTAAATGTCGATAGCATTGTCCAACGTTTGCCCAAACTTCTGGATAAGGTGCGCTTAATTCAATGGCTTTTAAGTAGTCAGATAGGGCATTTTCTTTTTGACCCATCTTGAAATATAAGTTTCCGCGTAAATTGTAGTATTCCGAGTAATTTGGGTCAATTGCTATTGTAGCACTAAAGTAATTAATCGCTTCTGTATAATTGCCAGTAAAATCATAAACTTGAGCAATGTTAAAAAGTAAAACCGAGCGATAAAGGAGATGTTGCTCTGGTTTGATAAAAGTATTAACTTGCTCGTAGCACCACTGGCAAAGTTCGATAGCTTCTTGATGCCTGCCTTGACGGTAGCGAATAAGTGCCAAACCATTGCGGTTGAAAGTTGTCTGAAAAAGTTTTAATTCTGGCGATAGATCGCAACGAGACAATTCTTGTAAACCTCGCTCTAAATATGATTCGGCTTTGGTGATATCCTTTTCTTCTAACTCACGAATATACAACATTGCCATCATAAAACAGCCGCTAAATAAGTCTTCGGGATTATTTATTCGGTGCATGGCTTGTTCCATCACCTCAAAAGCTTCTAGAGGTTTATCTAAAGCAACGTAGCTAGTGTATAACATTGAATCAATTAACCAGCGTTTATCAATGTCTTGAGGACAATAGCGTTTTAACTGTTCTAATGCATCTAAAGCAGAAGCTAGCCCATCTTCATAAAAACCTTTCCTATTATAAATTGCAGCAGCTTTAATTTGATACTTTAATGCTTTAAAAGGTTGGTCACTATTGAGTAAATACTGAATTAATCGCGGCAAATGAATTTCCTGTTCAATCAAGTCATCCTTTAAATGTTCTTCGAGTTCAACAGCAAGATCTGCTATTTTCTGTAGAGATTGCACAGAAGTCTCTAAAGTATTTTTCTTGGATAAATTGAGACTTACATACTGCAAATAATCTTGATTAAACTTACCAATAACATCTTTTATAGTTACTGTATTGCTAAGTTCTTCCGAAACTGCAATTATCAAATTCAAATTCAACTTTTGCGAGCGACGTCGCATTAATTCAGCAAAAAATATTCTTATTAAACCACCAGAAAAATCATAGTTATCACAAATAATAGTCAAGTTTGGAATTTGACAACGCTCAAACCAAGCAGTAAGAAAATCGATAATGCCATGAATAATCCGAAATGCTCGGTCTGCGGGATAATTACGAATTTGCTCTTTTTCGATGGCGATATCTGTTAAGCTGGGATAGCGCACAGATATAAGGCGTCGTAATGCTGGTAAAACTCTAGTTAGTTCATAATCATACTGAACAATTAAATCCGGTGCTTGTACTTTAACTTGAGGAAGTATATCGGTCAATAAATCCTTTAAGCCAGCCCAAGGACCTTCCATAGTCTTATCGCAATTCAACAACCAAGCCTTAGTTCCAATATTATGAACTTCTCCAAGAAGTTTTTGTAAGTAATTATAACGGCGTTGACCTTTTGCTGCTTCCAATACTATTACATGACTAACTTTTGAAAGCAAATATTGGGATATACTAGTTGAATCAATACTTGAAACCATATAATTTCAGCTATTTTTTTTATGAAAACTACTAATCCAAAGTGCAAAACCAATTAACTGAGGTACGCAGGCAAGTGATATTAGTAAGAGTGCGTCAACAAATGCATAAGGATTAGCGAAAAAACCAGTGCTCAGAACGGTAATAAGTTTTCTGTAATAGTGCCACATTAAAGGCAGTGTAATGAAAATTAAGGAGGCAAGCGCAATAGTTCGTCCTAATAACCATAAAACTGCATATAAACGAATTACCAACCTTTCTTTTGCAGGAATATGGGATTGGTCTATTCGACGTACTCTACGAATCACTCGGCTAATTTGATTACGGACAAACACCTCCGTATCTTTCATCAAGTTTTTACAGTGTAAGAAATTAGCAATCACGTAATAAAAATCTGTACGCATAAAGAAATAACACTGCCATAACAAACCCAATAAGTAGTTTAATAACAGCGCACGACTTAGTTGATAAATCACTGGAGACATAGTGATCCACCCGTGTTTATGAGCAAAAAATACAAGTATGAGAATGGCAGCAGATACTAAATCTAGAAGTGGTCCGGCTAAAAATGGAAGATAGCGCTGCTCTCTGTTTACACTCCAAATACCAGTCATGTCTGTTTCTGCAACTAACATCCACATGCGGTTGCTAATACCCATACGACAAGAAACACCAAGGGCGCGGGCTGCAACTAAGTGAGCCATTTCATGTAAAAATAGTGTTACGCAGTCCAGAACAACTAATGTTACTATCATCAATGTCGTATTGTCAGGAAAATAATAAGCTTCCCAACTAGGAATAAGTGTAAGATCTGTAAAGACAGCAATAAAGGTTAAAGCAAGTAGAATATAGCAACCGATTAAAACAGGACGACTGAATAATCTTTGAGCAAACGATTGTGGGAAATTCGTAAAGTTGTAACGTACTTTTGCAGTATGTTGTGCTGAGGTTTTTAATGTAGACGTTAAAACATTATAATTTGCCTCAGATTGAAGCAAAATTTTTACAAATCCTTTGTTTTCAAGAACATGTAGTAAATCTTCAATATCGGGAAGCTCACCGTACTTTTCTTGATAGATTAATTGAGTCTCGCCAACCGTCTTTCCCAATGCCAAATAATCTAGTATTTCTACAGCATCAAATGGTAATACTAAAAAAGTATCTGTTTCTATATGTCCGATGACGACTTCTTCACCGTCTATCTGTCTGGTAAAGGGGTAAACCGCAACAAGAGAATCGCTTGTGCATCCCATTATGTATTATCCTTAAAAAATTGATGAAAACCGCTACTGTTTAAGTAGCGATTTTATATATCAAATGGCAAGAACCATCAATTCAAAATCCGAATTGAAAATAACTGTTAAGCCATAGAAATATATAGCTTTGCAGATTATATTTTCAATTTTAAGTCATTCGTTATTCCAATTAAATACTAACAGGCTTACAACTACAAGCACCGTAATATGATGCTCTTGTTGTTTTTAGAGTTTCGGCCTCACGAATAACAAACTTTTTCATCTGCTTGACTTCTGGTTTATCCATAGTCATCATAAGTTAACTCTCCTGAAATTTAACTTGATAGAAGACTTGAATTAATCTTCATCTTAATGACTACAGCCCCGAATATAATGATTCCGGAAAGAAATTGTTTGAGGGTGTAGACTAACTCTTGGGCGTGGGCAAGCATTGTTCTTGCTTCATTTTGATTCGATATTTCACGCCCTTTTTCTCATATCTCTTGCTATCAAAGCAAATTCAAACTTTGAAATTGAAGTTGGCGATACGTGAAGCGTCAAGTTTCCGGCTTATCGCATACGGGATGATGCTTGACATCTGCATCTTGCGGCTTTTTACTATTTTCTATGTAATATTACTGGATATTAGTGGTTATTTATTATTAAAATGTACTTAAGGTTTCTGTTTCATTTACCGTCACATTTTTCTACTTCTTAAGTAGGTAGGTGTAGCGATCTGCAATACTAATCGCTTAAACCTGCAATCATCGTTGTTTCCAGCCAGGATTATTTGCAACTATAATTGTGTTTCAGCCAGGATTAAATGCAACTGAGCCAGGATTATTTGCAACCAACCTGCAATCATCGGTTTGAGCCAAGATTATTTGCAATCTCTTAAGTAAAAAAATAAGTAAAAAAAAACGAATGTTTGTTAGATAGTTCCCATAACGCAGATATCGCTAACAAGGTTGGTAATGTAGGTATGAAGAAGTGCATCGGCGGAAGAATTGAGTTCACTAATGAAGCAGTGGACGGGGATTCTGACAGGGATATCAGTACTAGAAGGCGGGAGTAATTCTTATAGATTTGGTACAAGCCTCGGAACGGCATTCGACCTTTTCGCCCCTGCACCTAACCCGAAGAGGGAAAAGCTGATGGTGACAATACACAGGCTCAATCGTCATCATAGACGACACAAAGTGTTATTTGGCACTGTGGGTCTACGCCAAGATTGGTGAATGCGATCCGACAGGTGATCGCATCTGTAATTTAGAAGAGAACGATTAATGGCTGAAAGCTAATTCTATCAATACTTTTGACCAAGTTGACACGCTATGGCAGCAACTCTTGCATTACGCCTGGTTGGGCTATGGAAACTACCGTTCGTTTAGGCGGTTACTTGCAACATCGACGTAATACTCCAATTGGCATTCAAGTGCTGTGGCGGGGCTGGTTAAAATTGCACGACAAGAGTGAGGGTTGGCAGCTTGCAAAAAAGACTTAATGGGAAAAATCAGGTGCAGCGACTTATTATGCTGCAACCGCAAACCGAGAAATGTTCACTTACTCTAGTTGGCTGTCGCTTGTCAAATATGTAGCAAGCTCTTCTGAAATAACAAAGCGAGCAACATCATTATAAGTAATTTCGTAAACCAGTCCGTAATTCTCTAAAATTCGTAATTTGTTTCTCAAATGAGAGTGATTTTCAAAATAGTACGTGAGAACTATGTTATTAGGATCTGAATTGTAAACCCATTTATCACTTAGAATGACAAATTCACGGATAAACGGATACTCATGCAGATCATTTTTCATATCTGCTAGAAGCTCTGGAATTAACTTTTCAACAGATGAGAGCACGCTGTCTGATTGTTTAGGTAATAGAAGGCTGGGTTTAACGACACTCTCGCGTGAAACTCTTAACTCTGAAAGCGTCTTCTCGATTTTTTCGAGTATCCGTACCATTTTCTCAGGATTATCGTTTCCAATAGTAATTGGTGGAAGCGAGCCAACAACTTCAATTGGTGTTTGATAGATGTAACGATTTGCAAAAAGATCGTAGTATTCTACTTCAAGATGAATACCTTTTCCAAATCGCTCTTCTGCTTGAAAAAAAGTTGTTACATCAAAGAAGAAAGGGTTGTGTCGATCAATGAGGGGTAGTTTTAACGGAAAAAGCTTTTCATAATTCTTCATCATCTGAGGTACAGGTGAAATTGTAATCTTGATATCGACTGCTGGAGCTTCGGTAAGAGCAAGAATACCAAGTTGAATAGCTTGTTCTTTTTCTGGTTTAAGTCGAAATAGATGAGTCAGTCGCGGTTTTGAAAAGTGCCGCTTAGCCCAAATAGCATCAACAATAAAATGTTTAGCTGGAACTGTATGGGCACCTGCTCGGATGTAGTAGTGGTTATCTGGAGCCATGTGTGGTCCAGAATAACTCTCATGAATCACAACTAGCAGAACTGCTGAATCAGTTTGGATTGTTCCCCTACCAGATGGATCTTGTATTAGCTTGAGGTCATACCTGGGAACTGGCTCCACTTGACTGATTATTTGATCAACCCAATCACGTAAATCCTGCCTCCCAATTTTCAAAGACAACCCGTTATCCGCATTGCCATTACCGTCAACACCAGCAACAAAGCACCCACCTCCAGAATTCGCAAAGCCTGATACTGCGCAGCTTAGTTTCTTTTTGAGTTCCTTGTGTGAAGTACCGCTTGACTTGAATTCAAAATCACCATCTTCTATGGTTGGAAGTTGCGTTAAGTCAAAGGTTTCGAGGTTGATTTTAGACATGCTGCTAAACGATATACCAATAACCTCAAACTAACTTATCAAAAAGCAGACACTTTTTAGGAAATTTTACCAACATTTGACCCAAAATTGGGAAAATACCCAAAGTTTATGATGACGCCGCTCACAACCACGAGAAATTAATACTTTGAGGCTAATGGTCAACGTTTTGGCTCAAAAGTATAGCGGTGTATGATTTATGAGGCTAAATGACAGCTAGCTTTTTTTTAGGTAGGTTGTTAGATTTGTTGTAATCCCGCTTACTTCCTTGTAGTCCTCTTCGACTTTGGTATTAGCCTGATATTGATAATATTTATTTATCTGAAATTTAATTTTTTGCATTTGTAGATTTGTATAACTACTATTTCTATACAATCGCCATTCTCTGTGACACTACAAACGCTTGCTCTTCTACGGTTAGAAGTATGAAGAAAATTCTGATTTTATCCGCCAATCCTGTCAATACAAGTAAGCTTCGTCTAGTGGGACTTAGACATCGTTAAGCCTAGTTTCTTGATATATCTGGGTTTCAGGCATTTTTGAGCCTTTGGTGTATTTCCCTTGTCCTGCATGGGTTTAGGGCTTATTTCTGCCGAAAAAATGTTTAAGTCCCACTAGACGAGGAAGTACGGGAAATCCAATCTGCCTTGGAGCGTTCCAGACACAGGGAAGAATTTGAACTCATTCCCCGATTGGCTGTGAGGATTGACGATTTACGCCGCGCACTGTTAGATCACTCTCCACAAGTTGTACATTTTTCTGGTCATGGGGATGGAACGGACGGCATAGCATTGGAGGATAACTCCGGACACGCGCACAACCCAAGAAGTATTGGATATCTTTGGTGAGCTCAATGCCAGTGGCATCACTGTTGTGATGGTAACCCATGAGCCAGAAGTTGCTCGTCAAACACAGCGTGTTGTTTGGTTTCGTGACGGTGATGTTGTACACTCTCACCTCAGTCCATCTGATGTGGGTCATTTGGCGGTGTCTTAAATTTTGTTGCCAATCTCAATAAGCAAAGTTTATGACACTTCAGGTAACAATTTTGTTGATATTATATTTATTACTCCATCTGACTTGGTGGACTAAGGGCGATCGCTTTGCTTGCCAGGCTGGGGCGATCGCCCTTCTGATTGATTGAAAGTAAGTGTTCTAAAACTGTTGATTTTGCTTCCCTCGTCAAGAGCAAAACGTTAAAGGCATACAAGGATTTATAGACGTTTTGCAAAAAGTTTACTGAGCAATCCGAGTGTCGCAATAGCAAAAACAGCACTAGCGTAAAAAACTCCCTGCATTCCCCAAAGTCCAAACGCGACACCAGCGAAGAGTGGACCCAACGCCTGCCCCAGTGACAACACGGTGGCATTAACTGCCATAAATCCAGCTCGATACTCCACGGGGGCTAGTCCACCTAACAAAGCCTGAGTTGAAGGAAACACTATGCCATGAGCGGCTCCGAAAAGAAAACTGGGAACGAACAGCAGCCAGACATTGTGCAGAGCAGGAGTAATGACTAGTGCCAGCGCATAGATAATAAACGAGACTTTGATCAGTGTTAGCTCACAGAAAAATTGTGCAAATAGTCCCAGTTGCGTAGAGACAAAGGCGAGCGAAAGCGCCATACTTGCCAAAATAATACCAATCACCACATCAGAAGCACCAAAAGCATTGGCTGCCAGGATAGGAATGTAGGTAAAGTAAGCACCAAATAAGAGAATGAACAAGGCAACTACCGCAAACAGCAGTCCAACCACTTGAGAATTGTTGATACTGCGCCAAATATTGTGCAAGTAAGCTTTGAAATTGAACTCCTGGGGCTTTTGCAACTTGGGTGTTTTCAGGGAGAATAACACCAACACTCCGACTGGGATAGCACTCAACGGCAGGAGAAAAGGATACCGCCATCCTAAGGTTGCTGCCAATCCTCCACTGATCAGGGGATAGACTGCTAAACTGATGCCAATCATGGTGGCATTGAACGCCATTGCGGCTGTTAGCATCTTTCCGGTATACAGATCGCTGATTAACGTCAGCGCCAGAGACTCACAAGGTGCTGCACCTATCCCTTGCAGAAAACGCCACTCCAGCAGCGTGCGAAAATTTGGGGCAAGCGAGCAGGCAGATCCGGCGATCGCAAATAACAGCAGAGAAGGCACTAAGATTTGTTTCCTACCAAACCTATCAGCCAGCACTCCACAGACTGGAGTCCCAAGTGCAATGGGTAGAACAAAAACTGTGATCACTAGTCCAATCTGTTGAGGGGGAATATTGAAATCTTGAGCCAACGCAGGCAATACTGGTCCAATACTGCTTGATCCTAAAACCGCCATCAACGTTACACCAATAATGATCTGAAGATTCTTATCCTGGTAAACATTGATGGAATTTTGACTCTGAGTGCGAGCTTTTCTTCGATTCATGAGTTAGCTTTCCTGACGAGTCGTTTACTCGGTGTTGTCAACTACCAGAACAGCTTCTCTTGATTATCTACCCAAAAAAAAACTGAGGAAGCTAAACTAAAAAAATCCCCAATCCTTAGCAAATAAGCCTTCTCACAAGAGAGATTAGATTTTAATTTCTGACTCTCTAGCTAATTCGCTAATAAAAGAGAGACTTTTCTCCAAAGAATCTCTAACCAGTTGGATAGCTGTTTCTAAGGGCATATTTTTGATTTTCTTATTCCAGGGTTCTATAGCAATTGGTCCTCGGTAATTTTTTTTATAGAGTGCTTTGAGGAAAGCTTCAATTTTTGTCACCCCCGTTGTAAATGGTAGTTCCCTTTCAAATTCTGGAATTGTAAATATGTCATAACCTGGTAATCCGTCATTTAATTCAACATACAATATATATTCTGAATCCATATGTTGAATATCTAGTACATCCGCTCCGCTATTTTGCCAATGGTGAACATCAAATTTCAAACCACCATATCCATATAATCCTGCACTAGCAATCAAGGCACGGGTACCATCTATGGTATGAATAAAGTCGTATTTTGTGCTGCGTCTAGTTTCAGTAGGACCGATAAATTCAAAGCCAATTTTAATGTCATATTTTTCTAAGATAGGTTTGATTTCACGTAAGCGATTGCTGGTTTGAATAAATCGGTCATTAAAATTAAGATCGTTGGAAAATGGCAGGAGATAACATAGGGTTAAGTGACAGCCGAGTTCGTTGGCTTGTTTAGCTTGTAATTCAAATTCAGATAAGCTTTCTTCAAACTCTTTTTGGCTGTCAAACAACTTAACAAGAAAGCTAAAGGATACAGGTTTTAAATTAAGCTGACTCAGTAAATTTTTACATTCAGAAGTGCTTAACTGATTAGGGATACTCAAGTCAAGATTAATCCCCTCGAACTGATACTTGTGAGCCAAATGACAAATTTTTTGAAAATCCTTCACAATGTGACCAATATTGCCACAGTGACCCCACGGATCGGTTAAATTCAATATAGGATACATCACAACTCCACTTATCAATTCAATACTGCTTGGTTGAAAGTCAAAACCAGTACGTAACATAGTGCAAACCAACCAAACTAAGTTTGCCTATGGCAATTTTTTACAAAGCCTGCCAGTGCAGACTTTGTTAGAATAGATTAAGGTATTCGAGCTGCTCTCAGCTTGAACTCAAGCTGAGAGCAGGAGCTTAATCAACACATTGTTGATTCTAGGCAGTCAACAACTGAGTCTGATGTTGGATAAAATTCTCAAGCACTTTTTTGACTAACTTCGGCTCAACTGTAACAAGGTAATCTCCTTCGGGGTTATAGCATTGACCGATTTTTTCTAATAAGACATAGCGCAGTTCTCGCCCTGTTTTTTTGTTGTCTGCAATCATCGCATCAAGGAGAGTCTCAGCAGTGATTGAGCGAGGTAACGGATTATTGAAACCAAGTTTATCTTCAATCAGATAGTAATGCCGTTCCACATCTTTTTGTGAGATGAATCCGAGTTGTTTGCAGAGTTCCGCAGCAATTTTCATTCCAAATGAAACCGATTCTCCGTGAGAGAGTTTCCCTTTTTCTAGCCATTCAATACCATGACCGAAAGTATGACCGTATTCTAGAATAATTCCATAGCCTTTTTCGCTGGGATCTTTCTTGAGAATTTCTAACTTGGACAAAATGATTTTGTAGGCTAAGTGATATAACTGCTCATCCGAAAATTTGACATCAGGATTGAGGGTTTCTTCCAAGTAATCCAAAAATGCTGCATCGGAAATGAAGCCATTTTTAATTCCTTCAATTATTCCACTTCGCCGAGAAGAAGGGGGGTCTGTTTTGAGATACTTGGTATCTACCCAAATAAAAATTGGCGCATGATAGACACCAAAATGATTTTTTCCGGTTTTACCATTAACAGCCTGCTTATTACTGAGCGTACTGTCGGTTTGACCTGTCATGCTTGTGGGGATTTCGAGAAAACGAATACCACGGTAAATTAACCCAGCTACTAGACCAACAATATTTCCAACTGTTCCGCCACCAAACGACAACAAGATAGATTTTTTGGAGGCACCTTTTGTAATTAGCTTTTCGCAGACTTCTTCGAGAACAGGAAAATATTTACAAGACTCACCTGTGGGTACAAATTCAAGTGCACAAGGAAATTTTTCGCAGATTTTGAGGTACAAATCCTTGCCGTATAACGCAAATAGATGTGGTTCTGTAAAGAAAAATATTTTGTCGAAAGTATATTTCTCCAGTTCCGAAATAAAACTTTCCTCAATGTCATATCCAAAATAAAATGGACTGGGTTTTTCCAGTTGGGTACTGAGTGTGATGACTTTCCCAGGTATGCATTCTAAGGTTGGATTTTGATTCATGATAGTTTTACCTCTTAACTTGGTGTACTAATGGCGATCGCTTTGCTTACCAGGCTGGGGCGATCGCTATACTTGATTAGTTGTCTCAAGGTTTCTTGCCTTGCTCACTAATCAACAATACTAAGGTTATAGTTGTACTAAATGAAATTTAGCTGAGAGACGGCTTAAAATTCGCAAAAAGTGTTGTATAGATGTTGATACAGCATTGAATTCATACCTTGAGCATGTGTTGTAAAAACTCTTTATGCAAAAACTCCCTAAGGATAAAATGTCTGCTGGAATTAATAAACTTATTATGTCGAACTTTAGAGTTTTTAGACAGAACTTGGGCTGCATTGAATTCATCACTTGCTTTGGGATTCACTGCATTTTTGTCAATATTAATATTCACAGCTTTTTCTTATCACTTTCTCAGCGAAAACTCAGATTGGCATGAGTCAATAACACCTGAAAGTAACATTTAGCACCTTGCGAATCATCTATTCAGGAAAAACTCATGACTCTCGTTCAAAGGAATCGGTACTTTAGCATCGTTTGCTTTCTTCTCGCTGGATTCACGACCACTTTATTAATGGGCGGATTTCTATTTAAATCTGCTGACGCACAGGAGCCCTTCAGAAATATTGTCTACACAGAAAGTAATATTCCGACAGAAAATGCTAATACTATTCTTGCCTTTGAGCAGGATGCAAATGGGAAGCTAACACCACTATCCAATTCACCTTTTCCTACAGGGGGTGCAGGTATTGCTGATCCTACGTTTACAACGGTAGCTGGTGGTCCTTTCCTAATCGCTGACAACGATCAAAATGTGATCGTTAACCCTGAGCATACCCAGCTTTTTGCTGTCAACTCTGGCTCGAACACGATCGCTGTCTTTGACATCAAAAAAGATGGTACTCTTTTTCCTGTGGCGGGTTCTCCATTTCCGAGTGGTGGGGTAAACCCGGAAAGCTTGGGTCTGGCGAATAATGTACTCTATGTTGTCAATAGGAACTTAGACCGAAATAACCCAACCCAAGATGCAAACGGTTCTCAGCCAAACTATACTGGTTTTCGCGTCACTCGTAGAGGCCAACTCATTCCAATTCCAGGATCTACTGTGTCGGTTCCAAACGGCTCTGGTCCAACCCAAGCACTCATCTCTCAAGACAAACGAATGCTATTTGGTGCGGAATTCACAGGTGGCTTACTTCGGTCTTTTAGAATTCTCCCAGGGGGTCGCCTAGAGGAAAATCCGAATTCACCACAACCACTCCCAGCATCAGAATTCCCTACAGGTAGCCCACCGGCTCTTCCACTGGGACTCCAAGTCCATCCCAGACAGCCAATCTTGTACGTTGGCTTTGTGACAATTAATAAAGTAGGAGTCTACACCTACAACCCGGTTACAGGGGAACTGACCTTTGTCAAGGCTGTACCGAATTCGGGACAAGCACCTTGCTGGCTGATTACCAACCGCCAAGGAACTCGTCTGTACACAGCGAACACAGGTAACAATAGTGTTAGTGTCTACGATATTACAGACGCAACGACACCAAAAGAGATTCAAAAGGTGGTACTCAAAGGAAATGGTTCTGCAACTGAGCTAACTCTGAACTCAAATGAATCGTTTCTACAAGTGGTGACTCGCCGCAATTCGCCTGATACATCTGAAGGCGATGGGGTGAATGTTCTCAAGGTGAACCCAGAAGATGGTACTTTAAGCGAGGTGGATAGCTCGCCACTCCCAATCCCGTCAGTTGATGGTAGCTTCCCTCAAGGGATTGTTAGCCTGAGTCCAGAGAGATTTGCCTACAACGTGAAATACTAATACCATTTCTGTATGAAGATGCGCTAAATTATCAAGAAGGGCGCATTTGGTATAAGGGGTAAAAGTAGCGAGCGTGACATGAGCCGCCACGTAATGTCTGAAAGCCTTGCTACGAAACGGTTACAAAAATAAAATAGCTCTATGACCCGAAAATCGCCAAAAAACCTTGTTTTTGCAGTACCAATTGACCTCTAGGCTATTTGGTAAGGCAGAGGGCAGAAGGTTGGAAGTATGAATAAAAACTTCAGTCGTGAGTATAAAGCCCAAGGCTCGAAAAAAAATTATACCGAGACGTGCAGCGCGAGGTGTAAAGCATTCTTGCTTTTATCCCACCCGGCAGCGCGTGGGTTCCCTTCTGCCTTTGTACTTCTGCTTTCATGAAAGTTAAAAAATTCAACAAGTGAAGGGCTTTAAAGTCGAATGTCAACTCGCAGCTTTCCCCTCTTACGATATTTCATCTGCTTGTCGATTATTTCGCTGGCATCTGTTGTATTTACACGTAGTGCGTCCCAGGCAATATTTGTTAATCCTGCTACCGATATCTCAACTTCTACAGCTAAGGGAAAACAGACGGCAGTTCTTGCAGGAGGATGCTTCTGGGGAATGGAAGCGGTTTTTGAGCATCTCAAGGGTGTTTCTGATGTTATCTCTGGCTATTCTGGTGGCAGTGCAGCGACCGCAAACTACGAATTTGTCAGTTCCGGTTTGACAGGTCATGCTGAGTCAGTAAAAATCACCTATGATCCATCACAAATCTCATATCAGCAGCTTTTGAAAATTTACTTTCTAGTGGCGCACGATCCAACACAGTTGAATCGACAGGGCCCCGACTCAGGAAAGCAATATCGTTCAGTCATATTTTTTGCTAACGACAAGCAGAAGCGGGTCGCGCTTGATATAATCAATCAACTCAACAAAACAGATATTTTTCATAAGCAGATAGTGACTCAACTACTTCCCTTAAAAGGGTTTTATCAGGCTGAGGATTATCATCAAAACTTTATTGACCACAATCCGAATTATCCTTACGTGGTGGTAAATGACTTGCCGAAGTTGGCTCAACTGCAATCCCAGTACCCAAATATATATAAGAAATAAGCGTGGCTTTCTAGCACAGATACTTGAACGGTTCTTCAATAGTTCTCGGTTGCTATCAAATGTTTGAAAGACACATACCAACTAATAACCCTAAGCTGGCAAAACTGCATAAAACTGGCATACTGGTGGTAACGCTACCCCTTGTTCCATCAAGTTTCACCGTATGTCTGCACGCTTATACCTCACCCGATGCCCAATCATCAAAAGTTGGCAAAACGGAAACAAGTGAGTCTGTTGTCAAGAGACGCAAGTCTCCGAACCAACGTAAATATGAGGATGTGCCAGAGCGAGAGTACCTGTTGCCAGACGAGGTAGACGCTTTGGATGAAAGCCATTAAAAAGCATGATGGAATTTTGTGCTCGTTGGGTTGTTCGTTTGGGGATTTCGTAGGTATGACGGCGGAACTAACTGTAATCAGATGCAGCTTGGGGCAATAAGCCGGAGGCTTGATGCAACAGTTCATAATTTTGTCCATCGGCGGATCAATCAGCAGCGCATCAATTCTTTACACGTTTTGACAGAAAATTATGCTATCAATTTTGAAAAATACTGACTTTTGTGGATCAATTTATCAACACAGATGCAACTATGATTACTCATTACCATGATTCAACAGATGTTGACAACGATTTGTTTCAACAAATAAAAATCAAAGAAAATCAGTTAAAAATTGCACAACAATTTAATATGGTCTACGTGGTTGAAGTATTACAGAGTCAATTGTCAAAGTTACAGCATCAATTGTCAGAGTTGCAAGACCCTGAATTTGAAGCGTTGATGAGTTTGTTAGACAGTTGAAGTTTGTGGCACAACCAGTGTATAAACTAAAGCTCAGTTTCTGGTTGTGCAAAGTCTAACTAACCTTTGCTGCAATTGCGTGTAGCGTTCCAGCGACTTAGTGGAACGCACACACATCTGTATTGCTTTTTTGGAACCAATGATAACCGCCAACTTCTTCGCACGAGTCAACCCAGTATAAAGTAAATTTCGAGTCAGCATCATATAGTGCTGAGTATACAAAGGCAAAATCACCACCGGGTATTCCGACCCCTGTGATTTGTGTATACTTACGCTCCAAGCTAAAGCGATTTCATTGAGGTCTGCATAATCGTAAATCACATCGCGCTCTTGGTACTGGACAACGACTTCCTGTTCTTCAGTATCTATTGTGGTTATAAAACCTACATCACCATTGAAAACTTCGCGTTGATAATCGTTGGTTAGTTGAATCACCCTGTCACCCACTCTAAAAATTGTTCCACCTCTAGTAATTTCAATTTTTTGGGGACTGGGGGGATTAATCAGTTGTTGCAGTACATTATTGAGATTGCGCGTACCAACCAATCCCCTCGTCATTGGGCAAAGCACTTGTATATCAATAGCTGGATAAAAACCAAGTTTGGGAATCAAATCAGTAATTAATTCGCTAATTGCCTGTACTCCATGTTCGGGTTGAAATCCTCCACCATGCCAGAGGCAATCAGATTGAGGAGTATCTGAAATTGATTCGATATTGGGATATTGTCCGTGATTAATTTGGTGAGCAGCAGTGATAATCTTGCTTGTCGCAGCTTGACGAAATACTTGGGTGAGTCGCACCACAGGCACTTTACCCGAATTAATCAAATCAGCAAGCACGTTACCCGCACCCACCGATGGTAACTGGTCAATATCGCCAACTAACAATAGTTGTGCATTTTCTCCCACAGCTTGAACTAACGAGTACGCTAGAAATAAATCGAGCATACTGGCTTCGTCAACAATGACTGCTTTTTGCGGCAGGGGGTTGTTTTTGTCGCGTTTGAAACTCCTTGTCTTCGGGTCAAATTCCAAAAGTCGGTGGATAGTTTTAGCTTCCAAGCCGGTCATTTCGCCTAACCTTTGAGCAGCACGCCCAGTTGGTGCAGCTAGGGCAATAGATTTACCCATTGCCTTCCACAATTCAACAATAGTACGGGTGCAAAAGGTTTTTCCAACACCCGGACCACCTGTAATCACCATGACTTTCGAGTAAGCTGCTGTTTCAACCGCTTGTTGTTGTTCGGATGAGAGTGAAACTTTGCGGCTGATGCTAAAGCGTTCTAACCAAGTACGGACACGAGGGATATCAGGATTAATCGGGTCAGTCAGGCGATCGCATACCAATTGAGCTAAGTTTTGTTCAGTATGGAAGAAGGTGGGTTTGTAGCAGTATAAAATTTTATCTGCACCAGATTCGCGCACAAGCTCATCGGCTAGTGTCATTTTTTGGATGATTTGGGCAATGAAATTCGGTTGTGGCTGGTGCGATTCAGTTTTGAGGAGACTTGCAACACATTCGATTAACTCTGGTTGGGGCAAATAGCAATGTCCATCCTCGGCGGCTTCACTTAACACATGAGTCATTCCCGCACGGTAGCGAAACTCAGAATCTGGTGGAACGCCCAAATTACGCGCAATTTTATCTGCAGTGATAAAGCCAATACCGTAGATATCAGTTGCTAACTGGTAGGGATTAGAGTTTACTGTGTTGATCGCTAAATCCCCGTATTGTTTGTAGATTTTGACGGCATAAGTAGTGGAAACACCATGACTTTGCAGAAACACCATCACTTCTTTGATGGCTTTTTGCTCATTCCAAGCTTTTTGTATCATGGCAATCCGCTTTTTGGCGATGCCGTTGACTTCAGCCAAGCGGTTAATTTGGTTTTCAATAATATCGAGGGTTTCCATCCCAAAATGGGTAACAATCCGTTTCGCTGTGACTGGACCTACTCCTTTAATCAAACCGCTACCTAAATACTTCTCAATTCCAGTAAGAGTGGCAGGTTTGGTTTCTTTATAATTGACTACTTGAAATTGCAGTCCATATTGCGGATGTTCGCGCCAAAAACCTGTTAATTGCAATGTTTGTCCAGGTTGAATATCAGCAAAATTACCAGTAATCGTAGTTAGTTCCGATGCACTAGAACGTTGCAGGCGTGCCACTGTATAACCTGATTCTTCACTGTAATAAGTCAGGCGTTCCACGACTCCTGTTATTGATTCGTGCGAGTGAGTAATGTTGACTTGTTGATGCGTTTGGTTTAATGGAGTGGTCATTACTTTGTAACAGGGCACGGCACCCGCTAATTGTACTGAATAACCATTGGCTCTAAAGTCATAGAGGTTTACTTTTATAGTACTTTAGTATTATAAATTCACAGCTTGTGATCGCAAATGCGTGCCCTTGATTGGTTGAGAATTTCATGGCTACAGCCCTGGTATAATTTACTCAAAATGTCACAAGCTGCGTTATTCTATAACAAATCATCTAAAATTTTGCTGCAAACCCACCTGTATTGGGGATAGCCCAGAAGAAATTGCAACAAGTAGTCAAAATATCCGTACAAGCGTTACCCCAACTACAAAGAATGGATAACTTCTACAGTTTCACATTCAACCCAACCCATGCACTGACAGCCATACTCGGGCGGCAACATGATGATATCAAATACTACAATGCTCGCAACTCACTCTTCAAATTATCATTAATGGCAGACTATGACCAATTAGTTTGCCTTCCTTCCCTCACCACCATCGACAAACATTGGTATCAAATCGAAACTGCCAGAAAAGTCTTGCGACAATTTGGAGGACGCGCCTTACTTGCTGATGAAGTTGGATTGGGTAAAACCATCGAAGCCGGACTCATTCTCAGTGAATACTTAGCAAGAGGAATGGTTCAATCGATACTAGTACTGACTCCAGCTTCCCTCGTCTCCCAATGGCAAGGAGAATTAGCTTCAAAATTTAACATTTCCTCCATCACCACTGATGATGACAGCAGACAACAAAACCCCGAAGAATTTTGGACAGCTAATCAGAGAATCGTAGCATCTCTCAACACAGCTAAATCAGCTAAACACTATCCCCTAGTCACTTCACGCAACTGGGATTTGGTTGTTGTTGACGAAGCGCATCACCTGAAAAACCGTAACACACTTAATTGGAAACTTGTCAATGCTTTGAGCAAAAGATTTCTATTAATGCTCACCGCCACACCAGTGCAAAACTCTTTGGTGGAACTATTTAATATTCTGACTTTGTTAAAACCAGGTTTACTCAAAACCGAAGCAGACTTCAAGCGAGAGTATGTTTCCAGTAAAAACGGACGAATTCCCAAAAACCCAGAAAAGCTGCGAAGTCTGATGCGGGAAGTGATGATCCGCAACACCCGTTCTTTAGTTGATGTGCAATTACCCAAACGCTTCGCCACTACCATCACTGTGACTCCAACTGAAAGCGAACGAAAACTCTATCGAGATTTAAGCGACTTTTTACGGGATAATTCAGAACACCTCGACAAATTTTCGCGTACTAGTTTGTTAATGCGTGCAGGTTCCAGCGTTAATGCTTTGGTTGAATCTCTGAAAAATCTCTCCAAAAGATTACCTAGTGACGAACTGAAAAGTTTGACGCGACG
The DNA here is from genome assembly GCF_059505445.1 of Brasilonema angustatum. Lineage (NCBI taxonomy): Bacteria > Bacillati > Cyanobacteriota > Cyanophyceae > Nostocales > Scytonemataceae > Brasilonema > Brasilonema angustatum. The sequence continues at coordinate 28,835 of NZ_JCACKO010000021.1, forward strand.
TGCGGCGCAAATTAAACAAGTCGAAAAAGCAAGTTCCTTAGTAGAGTTACTCAAAAAATCATCTCAAAAAACTATAGTATTTACCACCCACAAAGCCACCTCAGCATATTTAGCGAAAACGTTTAGCGAAGCTGGTATTGAGTTTGCTGAATTTTTAGGGGATATGTCATTAAAGCAGAAAGATGCATCAATTGAAGCTTTTCGGGAAAACGTTCCAGTTTTACTAGCATCCGAGACGGGGGGAGAAGGACGTAATATTCAATTTGCGAACGCTATAGTCAACTATGACTTACCTTGGAACCCGATGAAGATTGAACAACGGATTGGGAGAATTCACCGCATCGGACAAACGCAGGATGTCTTTATTTTCAACTTTTGTCTCAAAGACAGTATTGAAGAATATATCTTACGGATATTACACGATAAAATCAATATGTTTGAACTGGTGGTGGGGGAAATAGAAACAATATTGGGTAACGTGGATGATGAATTTGATTTCAGCGAGGTTGTGATGGATATTTGGCTGAAGCATCAATCTAATGATGAGATAAATACGGCTTTTGATAAACTGGCGGATGATTTGCTCAAAGCTAAAGATAAATATCGATCAACTCAAGAATTGGATGAGCAGATATTTGGTGAAGATTTTGAAGCTTGAGGGATTATAGAATTCTAAAAATTCAAAACCTCTGTCTTCCACTAAACCATTACCCCAGTCCGCAATCTCCAGTATGCTAACAGATCCAATTATCAGAACTCTAGAAACAGTTATTTCAACTTACGATGGAGTCGCAGAATTAGTAGATGAGAAAACGCTGAATGTGCTGTTACCAGAAGAAATAGCAACAGCTTTAAAAATAGAATCAGAAACAACTTTGAGCACGGCAATCGATACTCCCAACAGTCAATTCGTCAGCTATAATTCCGAACTCCTCAATAAATTTTCCGAAATTCTGGCTGATTTAGGAAGTGTGACTGCTTTGGGAGTGAAATATGATGGTTATCTCAAAACTAGTGGTTTTGACAAATTAATATCACAAAAAGTTGTACCTCACAATGGTTTGATTCGCTTTGTTGATGCCAAACCAGAGATGACTCGTTATATCTTGTGTAATGTTGCTTATACCGCAGAAGCAGACGAGAAAAGAATTGGGATGGTGTCGTTTATTATTAATGAATTAACAGGAGTAACGCCTGTAGACATTGGTGATGCTTTATTTTGGGAATCAGATAAAATTCCTGTGGATGATAATTCCCTACCTCAGAAAATGTCAGAGTCAGAATTATCTGCGATTATTGAGAAAACATCTGCGTCGTTAATACAAGCAGAATTAGAAAATTGGCAGGCAAAGTTATATCGAGCCTTAGCCAGGGATGAAGAAAGACTGAAGAATTATTATGGTACTATTAGCGCAGAGATTACTGCCAAGATTGAATACAAAGGTTTGAGTGGTGATGAGAAAGAAAAAGAGTTAGCACGGATAGAAGCAACCAATCGCGAGTTGGAGAGGAAACTTGCAGATATCAGGGAACGTTATGCTCTAAAAGTTGAAGCTAATCTTTACAGTGCAATGATTCTACATTTACCCACAGTACATATTAATTGTACATTACAAAGGAAGAAAGCGAAAAGAGAAGTAACGCTGGTATGGAATCCTTTTACTAAAATCATTGAACCGTTGCGCTGTGAAGTATCGGGAGAGCCAGTTTATGAGTTTTATTTAGATGATACAGATGCGAAAATTATTGGAAGTGCAAGAAGTCATATCATGTCCGGCTAATCGCTTACGATAAAAGAAGTGAGTGTAAAGATGAATAATACCGAAAAGAATTAGTGTAGCCATACATCTAAGTACAGAGCACCGCAAAAAAGGGTAGGAATTTAAGCTGCGATAAGTCCGCTTGCTTGACGCGCTCGTCCCTCGCGGTGCGGCACGGCGTTCGCCCAAGGCGCGTGCGCAAAGCGCGAGCGCCGAACGGACACGCGCAAGGGACGCGTATCGCTAGGTCTATATTTCACTTTCTCAATCCTTTACTGTACTTGTTGTGTGGTGTTTTCCCTTATTCCATACCCAATCAGCAAGCCCACACCCAACAACAACACCAATCCGTGGTATCCTTCAGCTTTAAGTAGATATACTCAGCCTGGTACGTGTAACCAGCATCTTACAGGTAACTCAAGCTTTCTTCCAAAGTCCTTTGTACGGTTCAGGGGATAGCTGTGTATATCGAACGGTATGCTGAATATTTTTATGTCCTAAGTAACCCTGAATAGTGCGGGTATCCGTCTTCTCTCTAGCAAGATAATATCCACAGGCGTGGCGAAGCATATGGGCGTGGACAGGAAAGGGGAGTTCTGCTAGCTTGCCAGCCTGCTCCACAATGCCCCGGATGGAGTCAGGGGCAAGCGGGGAGCCACGTGAAGACATAAAGAGGAACGGGCTATTGGGATAGTCTCGCCGCAGCTGACGGAGCGCCCGTAGTTCATCGCCATAGAGAGGATGTGTTGCTGGGGAACCATTTTTGAGGCGGTTGACATGGAGCGTTCCCCCTGCAAAGTCTACCTGTTCCCAACGAAGCGCCGCCACCTCACTCACCCGCAACCCATGACGATAGAGCAACAAGATCAAGGTGCTATCACGGTGGGCGTGCCTACCACTGTGCTTTCTGATAGCTTTCATCATAGCGTCCACTTCTTCTGGTAAAAGATACTCGCGGGAGCGCACTTCACTATATTTATGTTGATTAGGAGACTTCCGTTTTTGAGAGGAAGAGTCAGCTTTTTCAATTTTACCAACTTTGGATAGTTGTGGGTCTTCCTTTACGTTGATAGTAGACATACGCAAAGCTCCCTAAATGTATAGCATCCTAAAAAGGAGTTTAACGCATATTTTGATTGAAATACCTACATTCGGTTATTTGTTGGCAATTAACCGCTTGCAACCAGATATCTTTGATTAGTTTTTGCTTAAGAGCGTAAGGTGCGAACTTGATGTAACTGATAGGCGTCACCGCGTGGCCGGGTAGCAGATACTCAGCACATTACCCCATTAAAAGGTATCCCCCTACCCCCCTTATCTTTGAAAAGTGTATCATATAAATACTTTAAAACTATCCCCTTATAATCAATTGCCTTTTTATGCTCTTTAACAGTTTAAGAAACCCTGTATTTGCCAGACTGTACACGGCTCAAACCACAAGTTTGTTAGGGGATGCCCTGACCTGGGTTGGAATAGCCCTGCTTGCTTTTGAATTAGCTGGTGACAAATCTGCCGTTATGCTTTCTGTTGCTTTCACACTGCGTGTGACAGCATTCGTCTTGCTCTCACCACTGGCGGGAGCCTTAGCAGACCGCTTTGACCGTAAGAAAATTATGGTCACAACTCATTTGGCACGCATGGTGATTGTTGGACTGCTTCCGTTTGTGACAGCAGTTTGGCAAGTTTACATCCTTATTTTTGCGCTCAATGTCTTCAATGCTTTTTTTACCCCAACGTATAAGGCGACAATTCCCCAAGTAACCGGGGAGAATGATTACAGCCACGCAATCGCCCTTTCAAGTGCCACCTACCAATTGCTAGCGGTACTTGGTCCCGGTTTGGCAGGGGCAGTAGCCGCTTTTATTGGGGCAAGACAGATTTTTTTCCTGGATGCTTTCAGTTTTATTGTGGCTGCAGTTTTAATCTTTACCTTACCGGGTCAGTTAAGGGTCAATTCAGATAGTCAGCCGATAAGGACTCCGGGCAGGACATGGCAGGAAATTAAAGAAGGGACGACACGTCTGTTTGCCGATTCACCGATTCGTTATGCTCTGGCAATGGATTTAGTCGCATCCATTCTTGGCGCACAAATTCTGGTGAATACTGTCGGTTACGTTCAGGGAACGCTTAAACTGGGAAAAATTGAGTATGGCTGGGTTATGGCGGCTTTTGGGATTGGGGCGACCCTTTCTGCTGTAGTGGTTGGTGCTTTGGATAGACGCATCAAACGTACAACCTTTATCTTGATAGGAGCTACACTAATTACCGTTGCCCTACTACCTGCGTCCAAAGCAGGTTTACCACTGCTGATGCTCCTTTGGGCGATCGCAGGGATAGGACAGAATATGGTGGAGTTACCCACCCAAACTTTAATTGCTGAACGTGTTCCAAAAACAGTACAAGGGCGGGTTTATGGTGCACATTTCGCTTGGAGTCATCTGTGGTGGGCCATATCTTATCCTCTAGCAGGTTGTTTGGGAAGTCACTTTACTGAAAACGAATTTTTTTACGGTAGCTTAATTGGCTTCTGTATGCTTCTTGTGGTGCAATTTACCCTTTCACCGAAAGCGGATGAAAATGAGCATATCCATGAAAGTTTCTGGCATATTCATGAACACGTTCATGATTTACACCATCAACATGATCATCGCGTAAGAACATCAATGGAAGAACCTCATGCCCATCTTCATCACCATACCCGTATCCGTCACGCGCATCCCTACACAGTGGATCTTCACCATCCGGTAAGATAGGCACAGCATATCAACATCAAAAATTTATAACTTCGTTTTCTCAAATTCGGGTTAATTGTTGGTATGTGTTTTTAAATATTTACTGAATCTTATCCTCATCATTCAAATCAGATGTCTTGCAAACTAAAGCAGTTCCTACGACGAAACTATCACTAGCTAAAAAGCTTTTTAACAATTCTGTAGCCATCTCCATAAATTAGATTTTCACCAAGATTAGGATAAGGGTTTCAGATTCTTTTTCGGAGATGTCTTGTGACTTACTTATACAAGTATTTAAGGAGCTTAATAAAATGTCTATTGACACGGCGGCAGAGGTGGAATCCGTGCGATCGCTCCAGCTCTGAGCGGTTCCGGGCGCTCGGCATAGGGGAGCAAACCATCCGGCTTGGCGTGATACTGACTAGCACACTCAAGTACGGCAGTTGCGGTCTTGTCTACACGTTCAGCATCAGCAGGCAGATCGCCGAATAAGTAGGTGTGTTTGTTAGAACAGACGAAAGCAATTGCACAAGAGCGATCACAAACACCCATGCATTTAACCAGTTGAATTGAGAACTCGTCTTGCAATACCCAGTCATGATATAGGGTTTGTAATTTATCTAGCAGCCGTTCACCGGCGCTTTTAGCAACATACTGTTTTGTCTGATGACTACTTCCACAGATTGTGCAGACGAATATGATGTGTTGATGATTCATAGATAAATTGTAGGCTTCAATTTCTCATGCTGTGTCTATAAAAATTCATGTCGAACACTCAATGGTATCCGACATGGAATTTTAGGCAATCAGCCTGTTCAATGATTGGGCGAAAAAACCAAGAGCAAATGTATTTATTAACCAAATGACACAGCAATAACGCTCTTTTGACACTGACTTACGAAACGCTACGCTTCCAAGTCAACCCGGTACGCTGAGTCTGCCGCTGTCGCAGCCACAATCCCAGCAGCAAACCAATTACTACAATTGCGGTGAAGTAAGCCAGCGAAATCAACCGGACTTGCATCGGCGGAGCAACACCTTCGACTGGAATATTCTCTGCCACTTGGAATGGTTGAAATTGCCGGGTGGCGTTTGCTTGCGGCGCAACCTCAACAACAATGCTATGCGGGGCACCGTCAAAGAACTCCTGCTCCCACGACAATTTTCCGTTGCTGTCTGGAGTACCCTGATAAGCAAACGCCACCCAATTATTTTCGAGTTGGGTGGTTGTTACCTTGAACACAACATCTGTCACGGGTTGGTTGGTTTTAGGATCACTGACGCTGACCTGCAATTTGGCAGGTTGACCCACCGTTGCACTCTGGTCACCCGATAGTTGCATATAAAGTCCTTGAGACTCTAATTTGGCGGGTTTACCAGAGGGGGGAACTTCTTCTCCTATCCCTGGCATCGACATTGACATATGCGATTCGGCAAGTTCAGCGCTAATATTGACGAACAGCAGTGCAGCGATCGCTACCACAATCAATCCACTCAACAACAATCGTACCCGTTGCGGGGCAATTTCTCCGGGTTGAATCGCTTGTCTACCCCCAATCACCCAACCTCCTAGTAGTCCAACTGCCAGCAAAATCACAACTAGGATGCCAAAGTAGCGAAACTTTAAGGGATTTTCAGGCAGCGTCAGCGTTAGCTTTTGCTGAATCGGCTCAAACGCATTGGCAACGAGCGGAGTAACTGCTACCAGGAGTTGATACGTTCCTCGGATCGGCAGGGTTTGTTGAACCTGCAATTGACCTGTTGGTGCATTGCCCTCTATGTCCAGCAACTTTGTCCCCTCGACAATCGGAAAATCTGTTGTGAACCAGGGGTTTTTAGGACGGGTGAATAATTGCAAGTGGATTTTGGCATCTTTTAAAGATTGCCCTTGAGCATCTACGGCTTGCAGCATCATCTGCACTGGCGGATTGTAGTGCCCTGATCCCAACACTGTGGTGGCTTCAGCTTCAAGGGGTCGAACCTGATTAATCGGTGGATTAGTTGTTAGCCGCACCGATGCTTGAGGGGATTGTGAAAGTCCGACCCAACCATATAGGATAATTCCGATCATGCAAATTGCACCGATCAGCTTAGGCCACTTAAGTAAAGTCATTTGATTTCTGAACTCCTGCACGCTCGTTGACTCAATCAACTAATGGCAACTCACCATCAGTGTGTGGTGACGCAGAGTATGAGTCGTGTCATGGATAGCCGGGTATGTAGTGAAATAAATTGTCCACAAAATCAAAGAACACAGTCCAACATACAGCGCTGATTGTACAGGCACTGATAGCACCTGACGGGTGACTTGTTGCTGGATCGAACTAGAAGATTGAACCGTCATTTTGTACCTCACAGAACAGACGATATTAATGCTTGAAAGGCAGGCATTCTGACTTCTATAGTCAGTAGTCGATAGTAAATCACTGAAAACAGATTCCTAAGACTCTGTATGAGCCATACCTTCATACTGAGCCAGCTATTTCGGTTTCATTCATGAATTTTACTTATATTAACATTGACGTAAGGTTTATTAAAACCTATTTATATGACAGAGGCATTGCAATCTTATGTCAAAAGTGCGACTAGTCGTGTTGCTTCCTACAGTATTTGACCTCAAACCTACGCTCAGTAGACCGCCTGCGAATCGAGCATGAAATACAAGTAGAGAAAAGTTTGTCAGGTTGTAGTATGCTATTTTTTTCCTACGAGCGTTAACCGCAACTAGTTAGTGGTGCAGCACGGTACGTTAGAGCGATTACGTAGAATGGGTAACGAAAAGTATTAACTACCCGTGTTTGTGAGCGGCGTTACCACCAACCTTGGGTATTTTGCCAAGTTTGGGTCATAAGTTGGTAATTATTTCAAACCAGCTAATTAGTAATTATGTACTAACATCCTAGTGAGACGATACTTTGAAGTTGGGGAGAAAGTAGCGAAGCTGCTATGAGCCGCCATGCAAGGGCTGAAAACGCTACCCAGAAATAGTTTCATCAAAAATTTTCAACTTTTACTCTAAAAATAAGATTTTGCTCAACTGGATACACACTTAAAGGTGTACCATTTAAACCCCACTGAATTTTGCAGCCTGAAACCCTTGTGGCTACGTTACCAAATGCCGTATCAAATAATACCAATTTGAAAAAAGAATGCAACACATAGAAAAGACCCCTCCCCAACTCTCCACAAAGACCGGTGGGGTATCTGTCGCAAACATTTTTTGAATTGGTATAACAGAGACGGATTGGCGGTCGCCAATTATTAAAGTCAGAAATTGCCGTCTGGGAGCAACAACGCAATCATGCGCAAGCAAGTATACATTAGTGCTTTAAAACCACGGATGCACGTAAGAAGATCGAGCGATTATACCCGACTATCTGACCCGGCAAAGTTTCCTTGGTAGACTACTAGGAACGAGGATCATCCCTAACTAAAGTTGGGAGAAATATCAAAGGTCTCCATCTTGCACTGCTCCCAAAGCTTTCAGCGTTGCAATAGTCGCTGGGGTTAAACCTGTGACGCCGGTGATATTCATGCCCTCATAGGGTCGAGGTGCTTTCAAGGTTTTGAGACACTCACCCGTCTCGATATCCCAGAGCTTAATTGTTTCATCTTGGCTTCCACTGACTACAGTTTGACCAAACCGCTGCGGGGACGCTGCGGGAACAGGACTGAAGAGGACTGACCGTACCCAATTGGTATGCCCTTGCAAGATTTTTAGGCATTCACCGCTGCTGACATCCCACAGCCTCACTGTTTTGTCATAACCTCCACTGCCAAGCATCTTAGCATCGGGACTGAAGGCAACTGACAAAAGGAAATTAGTATGCCCTTGCAAGATTTTTAGGCATTCGCCACTCTTAATATCCCATAATCTGAGTGTTTGGTCAAAACTACTACTAGCCAGCATTTGACCATCCGGACTAAAGGCGATTGACCAAATCTGATTGGTATGTCCTTGCATAATTGTCAAGCAATTACCGCTCTCGATATCCCATAACCTTACCGTTTGATCCTGACTGCCAGTGGCAAGCAGCTTACCACAAGGGCTGAAGGCGACTGACCCTGGTGTACCGTTGTGTCCCAACAAGATTTTGAAGCAGGCACCGCTGTTGATATCCCACAGCCTCACCGTTTTGTCAGAACTACCACTGGCAAGTATCTCACCATTCGGACTGAAGGCGACTGAGTATACCCAACTGTCATGCCCCTGCAAAGTGTTGAGGAAACTACCGCTGTTAATATCCCACAGCCTCACCGTTTTGTCAGAACTACCACTGGCAAGTTTTTCACCATTCGGACTGAAGGCGACTGAGTATACCCAACCGTTATGCCCCTGCAAAGTGTTAAGGCAGGCACCGCTGTTGATGTCCCATAGCCGCACCATGTAGTCGTCATTACCACTGGCAAGCTTCAAACCAGAAGGACTCAAGGCAATTGAACATATCGAAACGTGGTACCCCTGCAAAGTATTCAGGCAGGCACCGCTGTTGATATCCCATAGCCTGATTGTTGTATCATAACTCCCACTAGCAAGCATCTCACCATCCGGATTGAAGGCGACTGAACGAACCCAATTGGTATGTCCCTGTAAAGTGTTGAGGCAGGCAGCACTGTGGATATTCCACAGCCTTACCGTTTTGTCATAACTACCACTAGCAAGTATATCGCCCGAAGAACTGAAGGCAACTGACCAGACCCGCTCAGTATGTCCTTGTAAGATTTTCAAGCAACCACCGTTGATACTCCATATCCTCACGGTTTTGTCATGACTACCACTAGCAAGTATCTCACCGGAAGGGCTGAAGGTGACTGAAGCTACAGCATTGTCGTGTCCCAGCAAAGTATTTAGGCAGGTACCGTTGTTAACATCCCATAGCTTTATTGTTTGGTCAAAACTCCCACTGGCTAGCATCTCACCATTCGGACTGAAGGCGACTGACCAGACGTGGTTGGTATGCCCCTGCAAGATTTGTAAGCAGGCACCACTGTTAATATCCCATAGCCTTACCGTTAGATCCTCACTGCTACTGGCAAGCATCTTGCCTGAAGGACTAAAGGTAACTGACCCTACGGAACTGCTATGTCCCAGCAAAGTATTCAGACAGGCACCGCTGTTGATATTCCATAACTTAATGGTTTGGTCATCACTACCAGTGGCAAGTATTTCACCTGAAGGACTGAAGGCAACTGAATATACCCGACCTGTGTGTCCTTTACAAGTTAAAAGCTCTCTGCCACTTGCAGCTTCCCATAAGCGAACTACACCATCACTATCGCCTGTAGCTAAAAGTTTGCTTTCCGGACAAAACGCTACTGAAAAAACATTACCCAAGATTTTAGTAAAAACAGAATCAGCAAAATTCGCATGACTCAAATTGACATGACGCAAAGTCATGCCCTGTAAGTACGCTTGCCTAATAGTCAAACCAGAAAAGTCATAACCCCTCAAATCTGTTTCAAGTTGGCAAAGCATATTTAAAATATTCCCTTCAGCATATCCTCTTTGAGGCGGAGACTGTTGTCTCTGTCTTGAGAGAATTTGAGTCAGCTGATATTCCAAACTGCTTTGATTTCCTAAAATATTTACCAGTCTGTTTGTTACTGGTTCGAGAATAAGACGAATCTGACTTTCCCTGATATAATATTTTGCCTGTGCTTTGAGTAAGGCATGACTATTAAAAAGTGCAATTTCTCTATTGCTAATTTCAGCAACAATCTGCTCAATGAGTCGGTCAGTGACATATTCCATGACTACTGGCTGAAGCGTGAATAATCCCGCGCTCTTCTCCACAAGGGAGCGCCCGACTAATGAATAGAGTGCATCAATGAATTCCGACTTTGATGCTGTCGATATCAAGTCTGAGCGCAGTACTGGAAAGGAAACTGGCTCGCGATTTATTGCTAGCCAGTACATAATCTCCTTTTCTATAGCTGACAGACGGTTAAATTGTTGATTAATGAGTTCGCGAATATCACCAAACACTGCTGTTCCTTCTTCCAAAAAGTTAGAAACATTTCCGTCAAATAATTCAATAATAATCGTAGATACTATGTTTAATGCCAAGGGATTACCACCATAGCGTCCAACCAATTCCTCCCACCTGTTTTCAGTTCCTGAAAATCCCTTGCCCTTGAGAAGTTCTGCTGCTGCTGCTTCTTCTAAGCCAATCACCTGCAAACACCTGACAGGTTTTTGTTTCCCTTCAAGGGAAGCAAAAACTTGAGATTTTTCCCGACTCGTTAGCACCACACAACTCTGATGGCGTGTTTCTGCAATTCTCCTTAAGGCTTTACCATAATCCTCATATCCTACTCGATATTCCCCTGCATGAGTTCCACCTTGCATAATCGACTCTACATTATCCAATACCAATAAACATCGGTACTTTTGTAGATAGTCGATAACCAATGCGATTTTGCCCTCCACTGTTGAGGGTAAATCTGTTAGCTGTTGATTAGACAGAAACTTAAGTATATCTGTCAACGTTTCATAAGCAGGGGGAGAATCGCGCAGCGATCGCCATATGAGATAGTCAAACTCATCCTCAATTTCTTCAGCTAACTTAGTCGCCAAAGCTGTTTTACCAGTTCCTCCCATCCCCAATAGCAAAACAACTCGGCATCGTTCATTAATAATCAATCGCTTCAGTTCAGCTAGTTCATCTGTGCGTCCATAAAAAACAGATACATCTACTGCTCCGTCCCAATCTCGGTACATTTTACGAGTTGGTTCTGCTGAGGCTTGGTCAGTCAACTGCTCTCGGTTTGCTACTAAGCTCATGCTAGTAAGCACAATCTCATTATCAGGATTGCTCCAAACAGGACGCTGAGGTATGTGCGTTAACTCATTTTCAAGGAAATCGATTAACGTTCGATTCGTTACCTTTCCATATGGAAATTGTTGGGGGTCGAGTCCCTTCAACAGTCCCTCGGTTAAAATTCCGTGCTGACCTGTAATATTCTCATGAGCTGTCTCGAATTCCCGTGATGCCATTAAGAAAAATCGGGATTGAGCCTGTTCTAAAGTTTCTAATTCAGCAAAATTAAGCAATTCGCCACTATAGCAACAATCAAGCCAAATAATCTGCTGCTGCACCGGGCTTCTCGTCAATAAGCGGCGTAACAGTTGCAGTGAAAAACCCCACTGTTCTTCTTTAGGTTCAGCATCACTGGTAGCTAAATATCCTTCTGTCACTCCACCAAAACTGTCTCGAAGTCCATGTCCTGAGAAAAATAGTAGACCTGTGTCAGGAATCTTACTGCCTTCTGGGTTGAATAACTGGGCGACAGCAGCTTTGATTTCTGACATCTTCAACGGTTTATTGGAATCGACTCGTAACGCGCCGTCTTGATAACTAGCGGGCAAACGCCGCACTCGGAAGCCACCGTAAGTTTCTAGAATTTGAGCGATCGCTTCTGCATCCCTTGCCGGAGTGTTGAGATGATCTAAGCACGAATACTGGTTAATTCCTATTACTAAAGCCTCTCGATTCATCTTTCTATGCACCCCTACCATATCCTCCAACATCGGTGGTTCATGCAGTGGTGTTTGATTTTGCTTGAGAGTTTGGGTTAAACTTGAACTCTCACTGCCTTTGTGCCTACCAGTTCGATTTGCTTGCCATTGCTCCCACTTACTAATAATGTGATGAATAAAGTCCTGTTCTTCTGTAGATAAACAGGAATCTATCAGCGTAATATATTCTAAAAGAACGACTAATCCTAGCCTTTGGGAATTGTCAACTGTAATGTAAACTTTGGAAAGCGTAGCGAAAAGACTAATAAGGAATTTACTCAAAGGTTGGTCTATTTGAATTGAACTGCAATATTCTTCTAGACCACAAAAGGCAAGAAAACTATTGCGATCATTAGCTGTTTGGAATTGTGAATTTCTGGCTAAAATTCGCTGCAGCTGAGTTTTTTCTTGGGGGTTAAGAAACTCCATTTATAGTCCTTAGGATTCCTCAATTGGTATGCCCTACTGTTCAAGTAGCTTTTCTAATGCCGCCAACTCTGCCTCTTTTTGGGCATCTACTAGGGGCAAAGGTCTTTGCATAATCGAGTAGAGGGAGCGCTTCTGCACGCTTGTTGCTTGTAATCCCAACTCCTGAAAGAAATCTTCAATTTTCAGCACCATTGACTTGCGGTCAGATTTTACCACATCTGGGCTGCGGTAAATCGCCATTTTAATTGCAGGCAATAGGAATGTTTTGACCGCCTCATATTTATTTGCATAGATAGCGTTTTGAGCTTGGTCAACCAGTTCTTTAAGACTGGTCAATGACTCCCAATCTTGAGCGGTACGCTTTTCCAGCCGGAATAACATATAGCTGTAGCCTTCTAAAGGTTTGCGATCGCGCACAAACATTTTCGTGGTTCCAGGGGAGCTAACTTGCAGGCTGTCATTTACAATACACAGAGTATCGTCATTGAACTGGTGTTCTTCTGCCAAAATGACTGCAAAGTAGCCCGCTTGCAGGATATTACTCCCCCCGCCACTAGCATCAGAAAAGGTCTGCTGGTAGCCCAAGTCTAACCGACGCTCTCCAATATCCAGTAAATCCTCAATGCCTCGATATACTGGTTCTGCTAATTTGATGACAGAGGAGAGTTCTGGGACTGGCAATAACTGCGAAAAGCGTCCCATTGTTTTAGTAAATTTATCGATGGAGTCACTAGCTGCCATGCTGAACAAGCCAGCCTGCAACTCCACCAATCCCTGGTTAAACGGGAACAGTGGTGTTAACGGATAGTTGTATTGGATAACTTTATCTAAGTTGTCAGTTCCCAAGTCCTTCAGGTTACCAGGTGCAGCAAGATAAGGAATAGTCACGACCTGGCTGCCATGATTGAACCGGGCAGATGCGTGAACCACTGGATATCGTTGCTTAAACCACTCCACACCCTGAGCCAAACGCATTTCCACAAGCCAGATGCGACAGTAAGCCTCCCCTGCTTTAATGGGGTTAGCATCATATGATACATCCACTCGATACTCTGGCAGGAAGGGGGTTTTGTATTTCTTTGCCTCACTGCTAAAGTTGTCTGCTATGGTCTGCCAAAGTTTCACTTGTTTGCTCCTTGTTCAGTTCCAGGCAAGTGGGGTATTATTTGATTCCAAATAATACGAATAGGAACGCCTCCTAATGTTCCTGTTATAACAGAACGACCAATACCTGGATGACCTTGGTGAATTGCAACTAATTGCCAGTGGCGGTTAAAAATAGGCGCTCCAGAAGAACCTTCATCTGCACTGATATTGTGGTCAATGTAATCCTCTCCCACCTGCACCATCTGTCCTATACCTGAAATGACCACTGGTTTTCCCAATGGGTGATGAATAAGGCGAATCTCTTGACCTGCATCTAATAAATCGTTGCTTAGAGGGATAATTGGTTGTTGGGGTTCCCCTTGAATCCGAACTAAGGCGTAGTCGGGGCGGTTGTGATGACTGACGAATTCCAGATCGAGTTCAAATACATCCTCTAGACCATAGCTCCCAGTTTTGTACCCAAAGCGCACCCAAGCTTGCTGAACTTGAGTTTTACTGAAGACGTGGTTGCAAGTCAGCAACAAATTTTTCCCTACTAGCACTGCTGTGCCTATTCCAGTGCCTTTGGGTGACTCGATTCTACCAACAGCATTGCGAACCTTTAAAGCTTTAAAGTTCTCCTGACCCTGCTCAAGGAAGCGGCTAAACAGTGCAACATCTTGGTCAGGCAGGCTATAATCTTCAGCAAAATCGCAAAGGTAGCCTAGGAGGCTGACCATTGGGTGATAGTTTAGCCGCCTAGTGGAAATACGGTATTTTCTAAACTCTACAACTAATTTAGGAGCAAAAAGGTTAGGTTCTGATTCTGGTCTCAAAGTACCCATGAAAGCCGAGTCAATCCCAGCAATCTCTAGAAGAGTTCGGCGAGCGCTGGCAGTATCGATTTGCATCAGCACTTGCTTGAGTGCCTTGGTTAACGGTACAACGTCGCTCTGCTCCAAAAACACTTCTGGTTCCATTTCATTCTCCTGCGGCAGCTTGGTTTTGATTTAAGTGGTAGGAGCCGAATGTGTAGCATTTTGTTCCAGGACTTGGAGCTGTGTCTGGCGATGCACTACTCAGTTGATCACTCTAAATCAGATAGGTAGCATTACGGCGTATCAGCCTGATTTTGGACGTACTGTGATTCATTTTACAAAGCTTTCCGGTTTTTGTCCTGTCGTACAGCTGACTTTTCCGGTTAAGTCTGTTTAGCAAGCTGCCAACCCTCACAAAGGTCATACAATTTTGACCAACCACGCCACAGTACCTGGATACCAATGGCACTATGACGTCGATGCTCCAAGTAACCACTTAAACGAGCGATCGCTTACACAGCCCAATTAACTGTTAACACTAGAGGTAGTTTGGGAGATTTCGCTTTTAAAACCTTCATCTAAAGGGGATTAAGAATTTCAATAGCAGAGGCTGTGGGCTGGGTGCGGTGTAGATAAGTCAACTGTAAAAGTTCAACAGCAATCACACTCAAGAAACCAAGTTTTCTTTACGCAAAGATTGCGTGGATTTGTTGAGCATGGCGAAGTCTTGTGGTAAAACGTCCTAGTAAACCATAAATTTTAAAAACCTGAAGATTCTTTTTGGTATAACCTTTGCTAAAAAGGGCTTTCGGGATAACGCTGTATCCGGTTTTTAGTGGTGATGGTCTACTAATAACATTTAGGAGCGTATTGATAGTAACGGCATGACGGAACCAGAAACCAATGTTCCTGCAAACTACGACGAATCGTGGAAAGCCGCTATTGAGCAGTATTTTGAGGCATTCGTCGCCTTTTTCTTCCCCGAAGCCCACTCCTGCATTGCCTGGGATCGGGGATATGCCTTTCTTGACAAAGAGTTTCAGCAGATTGTTCGGGATGCTGAAGTCGGAACGCGCTTTGTCGATAAGCTGCTCAAAGTGTGGCTTAACGGAGGAGAAGAGGCATGGCTCCTCTTGCATATAGAATTACAAAGCCAGATGGACAGCGGGTTTGCCAAGCGCATGTTCATTTACAACTATCGAATTTATGATCGCTATGACCGAGAAGTGGTGAGTTTGGCAATTTTAGGGGACGAGCAACCGAACTGGCGACCACAGGAATACGGCTACGGGCGTTGGGGCTGCGAGATGCGGCTGCGGTTTCCTATTATAAAGCTGTTAGACTATTCTTGGGAAATGCTGGAGTCAAGCGATAACCCGTTCGCCGTGGTGGTGATGGCGCATCGAAAAACCCAGGAAACAACCCAAGCAGCAAGAGAACGATTCCAATGGAAACTGCGTCTGATTAAAGGACTTTACAAGCGCGGTTACACCAGACAAGATATCGTAGAGATATTTCTGGTACTAGACATAATGATGCGGTTGCCAGAACCGCTGGAGATTATTTTTCGGGACACAATCAGACAATTCGAGGAGGAAAACCAAATGCCATACATTAGCAGCATCGAGCGCATTGGAAGAGAAGAAGGACTAAGAGAAGGACAACACGAAAAAGCAAAAAATTTAATTCAAAGCCTGCTCAAGAGTCGATTTGGTGTTCTTGACAAAGAGCTTTCATCGATTATTGAGCCACTAACACAAATGCCGGATGATGAAGTTGCTAGCCTTCTGCTCACCTCTTCACGTGAGGAATTGGTAACACGCTTTGGGCAGAACACGCTGCATTAAAACCCTTTATCGCTGGTTAAAAGTCGAAATATCTTGCATAAATCTCAAGCCAGAATTCTCAGCCAACTTGAGAAAATGCTCTACATCTTTCTCCCGCACTGTTGTCTGTTCAAGGATATCGCCATTGGCTTGTAATATCGTCTCTGCTTTATTACCTGTCTTCACTTGCACCGTCAGCTTGTCCCCTTGCTGAGTGCATTCATAGCGCCCATGCTTCAGATTGACCCCGCCCCAAATGTCCAATTGCCCTTCTGTTGCCAGTAATAACTGTACCGTCTCCAATAATACCTGTCCTCTTTCCTGGTACGGGCGATATTTCTTCAAATCGCCTTCTATTATCTTTTGGAGAGAAGATGATATGTTCTGCTCTTGGGTTTTTTGCAAAATTTGAATGTGAAGTCTGCGGTCTACTTCCAACCCCAGGTCACGGACTGCTTGAAACCACGTTTTTATACTGATTGCGTCAGACACTTCAGCATTCGCCTCTGTAGCTTCTGACAGGTGTTTTTCAGGAATCGCTTCTGGTGGCGACGCTGGGCTGAATGTTTCGGCAGGCGTAGGATTTGCGGGGGATTGTTCCCCATCATCTATTGACGCAAACTCCTCTTCTTCCTTGGTTTGTACCGATAACTGCTCCCGCATCGCTGATTCAAACCCTTGATGTAGGAGGTTTCTTGAAAACATGGTGGCATAAGAGCGATCGCATCCTCGCCATTCTCGTCCCAACGAGGTAACGGCTGTCTCTGCCAGGGTTAAGCCCCCGTCCCTATCGATGGTGAAAACCATCTCGCTATCAATAAAGGTATCACCGTTCTCGGTCAGATAATGCGTCAAGTATAGCCGATTGTCATGCCGCTCAATCACCAGAGGGATATACGGCTCATTCTCGATGCGGCGATGATAATCCTCTCCCTCCATTACCACAGAAGATAAGCCCCCGCGTTCCAACAGTTTGGCGATATTCTTTTCTGGCGCACCCCGTTGTGCCACAGGAGAGGCGATTCCTGACGGCATATTCACCGAATCAGTGTTGACAACTTCCTCAATATTGAGTTCAAGGACTGGTGAGGCAGTTTCCTCGACAGTTACAGGTGTTTCTACCACTTCAGTAAACGCCCCCAATTCTATCCCCAGCATCGCCCGTGCTGCATCCCGCTGCTCATAGGCAGCCAGCGCATAATCCCGTTCCCGCATCAAGAGCGCCAGCACCGCTTCCAGCGCCTCCTCATCCACCAGGCACTCCATGCGCTCGCCTACCGAGAAGAACTCCGCCCCCGCAGTTTCCAGCAATTCCTCATCCAGATAATACTTTCCACCAGCATCTTTTGCTCTTGGCGTTTGCAGCAGAAACGTTCCATCCCGCCCTGGCTTGATAGTCAGTTGCTTGTCTACGGTTTTGAGTTGCCCATTGTAGTCAGTCAAAAAGCGTTTGGCATCCTCAATAGTGGGCATCGTCACCCCCATTTGCTCCAAGGCAGCTTCCGCATCAAACCCCCGTGAAGTCAGTAAGCCCTGGCGAATGTTACCATGTGCATCCGTGAAATTGACAATCTTCCCCGGAAACTTCTCCCACGCTCGCAGCAGGTTCCCAGTAAAAATCTGGCGTTTTTCCCGTGTTCGGGTTTGGTAATAATCGAATAAATCGTAAACTGCTGTACCTTCTGGGGTTTTATCCGTCACCTCTACGCTAACGGCATTCTCTTTCCCTGTGTTAACTTGAGACAGCGGCAGAGATAGTTCCTGCATGGAGTCTGCCACCAACAACTGCATCTCCCAGGAAGACGGTGCGGCAGGATTGGCAGCGATGCCTGTATGGTTGACCCCCGCCACTACCCCGTAGAACACATCATTTTTCTGAGTCGTTAAACACACTGGCTGTCCTACAGGAAACGCCTGTATCATGGACGTGACTTGATAAAGCTGGCTGTCAACCGTGGAAGCTCTGTCCGCCGAAACTTGATATTTATACCGGATTGCCTGCTCCTCAAGTTCCTCACTGTCCGCCTTGGCTTTCTCACCAGCGACTTGGAAGATTTCTTCGTCCGCCTTGGCTTTCTCACCAGCGACTTGCAGAATCCCCTCCTGGGTAGTCTCCGTCACCGTCACCCCCTCTGGCACTAGCAAACCCAACGATGCATGAAGCTTTTCTATCACTTGCTGGCTGGTATAAGGCTTGCGCGGCGTTTTCACATCAACGATTTCCGCATACACCGCCCCTGTAAATGGCGAAGTGCTGTTGGCATCTGCTGGTAAAACTTCCATCCGCGCCAAGGTTTTGGCATCGAGGTTCAAGGTACTGGCTTCCAAAATCGACTCACCCATTGCCTCCTTAGTCGCCACGAACTCCTTGTATTTCTGCTCAATCAAATCATAAAAAGCTTCCTGTTCAGCAATCGGCAGCAAGGGAATTCTACCTGTCACCTTGCGAATGGCATCACCCGTAGAAGAAGTACCGCTATATAAAGTGTTACTCGCACTCTCCAACGGGTTATCGAGTCTTTCATGAATATCAGGATAGGTTTTCATCAATTCATTAATCACCTCATCCCCGTACTCATTCAGAAAATCCGGCACATTCTCCAACGAGAACGCCCCAGAACGGGCAGCGGTAGTATTGGCGTTTAACGAAGCCATCTTTTTAGCAAGCACCGCCCCCGGACGCTTTTCCGCCGGGATGTCTGCCATCAGCAGCGTAAAATTAGGTGGCACCACCTGCCCTGTGCGGTGAACACGCCCCAGCATCTGCATGAACGAATTAATATCCGCTTCGGGTTGGGCGATAATCATATGCCGCCGCCGCTGATCAGCAAACCGCTCTGAGGCATGAAGGGAAATTCCCGTAGATCCGCTCTTATTTAGAATAATAATATCAGTTTGCCCGTCATTAAAAGCTTTGACTGTCTGCACTGCCGCTGACTTGCTGCGTTCTGCGTTGCCACGCCGCTGATAAACCGTTGTGCCATCCGTCTGATAAACCGCAATATGCTCCCTCCCCGTGACTTCCCCCACCCGATATCCTTCCTGATTCAGACGAAACGTGATGTAGTCAATCGGACTAACGGGAATTTGGTTGAAATCCGTCTCGTTAATCAAATCCTGAATCGCATGATACTTAACTGTGGCTGCCACGCCCAATTCCTCATCAGTCAGCCGATGGCGGGACTTCTCGCCATACGGATTCCCTAGCATAACATCCCGGCTGCGCTCCAGATACCGATGCAATATCGTACCAAAATTAGCATCCAGAGCATCGCCTGGGCGTAACCCCTGCATCTCGGCTTGTCGGGCAATCATGCTGCCCATTGTGCTCGACAGTGCCAACACGGGCTTCTCCGGTTCCGGCTGGCGCAGCAGAGTTAAGGATTGCTGCACTGTTTCTTCAGCTTTGAGAGCAAACAACATTTGGTCAACAATGTTGTGCATTAGACTGGTAAAATTGGTACTGGTTGCCCCGGCTCCACCCGTAGAATTATCCCCAAAAGCCCGTTTTGCCTCGGATTTCAATTGTTTATCCATCCCCGTGACAACCTCCTGTTTGAGGCGGTCAAACTCCATAATCTCTGCCATAATCAGTGAGATATTTTCCGCAATATCACGGTTGACAGGGGCAACAACTGGGTCAAACCGTACCCCTTGAAACGAGCGTTCCCGACGAATGTATTGCCCTGATTCGGTTAGCATCGAAGCCAAAGTCTGCTGCAACGGCACACCGCCCGACGCTACCAGTTCCGTCAGGTTCGCCATGTTACTGAGGGCAAGCCGCATATCAGTAAGGGCATACAAATCCATCACCTGCGGGTTCTTGGCATAGGTGGCACTCGAATACACCACCCCTTGCGATTGCCACACCAGTTCCCGGACAAAATCTGCCCGATTGGAAGCACCAGCCTGTTTCCCGTTCTGGCTGCTGGAACCCCCCGCCTCATGACTTTCGTCCAGAATCACCAGGCTGTTAGGCGCAAACTGGCGGAGGAACTCCCGACGATAGGGTTCCTGTCCTCTGACCGTTTGCAATTGCGAATAAGTCGTAAAAATAGCATTGTACCTGCCCAAGTGTCCTTCCGACTGTATATTTTTGAGTACCTGGGGATGCTGCTTCGGACTGGTTGTCAATGTTCGTCCGTCTGGCAACGGCAGTGTCAAATCGGGATTCGTGACGAGTGGGTTGAACCTTGGCATCCCAATATCTTGCAAATCACGAATCATGTCAGCATACAAGGGTGTGTCTTTGGTAACGAAAATCGGTGTCCGTCCCGTAACTGTAGCATAGCGAATCATTGCCGTTACCACCCGCCCTTTCCCGATTCCTGTCTGATCCCCAAGGATAAAACCACTACCCTTTTCTAAATTTGATACCGCCAAGGCAATCGCATCCACCTGTTCCGCGCTAAAATGTTGGTGCAATTCCTCAGTTGTCCCATAGGCAAGCTTATCTGCGACATAGGTATCCAACTCTCCAACCCGACGCTCAAGCTTCAGCAGGGCTTGCGATACACCCGTCTGCATGTTTGCAGGAACCAGTGTGCCGATTGCTTGTGCCTCGCTTTTAGGGTGATACGGAAGTTGTTTCGGCTGTTCTAGCGCAGCAGGGGATTGATTGTCTCCGCCAGCCATTCTTCCAGATTCGGCTGTACGTCCGGGGTGTTGAACTTCCACAGCAGCCGTTCTATCCGTTCGCTGTCCATCTCCACTTGCACCGGAAACGAGATCGGCAGAAATTGCAGCCGCATGGCGATAATGTCGCTCTCGAACACCAGAAACTGCGCCCACGCCGTCTGCCATTCCTCTATCCCCTTGGGCGTGTGGGGTATTTTCGGCAACATCGGTCTGCTTTGGTAGATTGAGAAGGGACGAGTCATGATTAGCAGCATCTGGTGTGTCTCCGCCACCGACGACGCTTCCGCTTCCTCCTGCCACATCGCCATCAGCCACTCCAGACGACGGCACAGCAGTTGCAGATAGCGGTTCTGGCTCAACTGGGTTTCGTTCGCTGGCACGAGTACCGTGAAAATCCGTTCGTTCTCCGGCGGTGCCCAGACGTTCGGATTGGGAAAGTACGTCATCGAGAAGTTCTCCCAGTTCATCAAAAGTTTTGTACAAGCGCGGGACATCTGCCGCAGGCAAAGAACGCTCAGATTTTCCTCTGCCATTGATGACAATCACATCAATGGGAAAGCCTGCCCCCTGCTTGCGATAGAGGTTTCCCAGAATCGAAAAATGGTCAGTGACATTAAATTGTTGATATAGTGTGTAGTAAAATCCTCGGCTTTCCCGACTGTTATAGCGATTGCTGCGAATATCCTCATCAATCCCCAGCTTGCCGCCCAGAATCAGCACTGCTTGTCCGTCTGGTTTCATCGCCTCTAACCCTTGCAGGGCAATGGCATGGTCAATCTGAGTGGTTTGGAACTTGCCAAACCGAAACTGCTTTGGTCTTTTTGATGCTTCTTCTTCCACCGTGCCAAACGGGGGATTCATGATCACAACATCGTGCAGCTTCTCCAGGGTAAGACGGCTAGCATCCGTTTCTGTTACCGTATACCCCTGTGACCGTAAGTCTGCTGCCCGTGTCGGATTTAACTCGTTGACCGTCACCTTGTCCGGGCTGCTTCCCAGTAATAACGCGCCATGCCCCGCACTAGGTTCATATACCGTAGTATCCGAGTTTACTCCAGCGAGAACTGAAGCCAGGTAAGCAATCGGCAACGGGGTACTGTAGGCTTGCTGAGCTACACTGGTGCTAGAACGAACGTTGAGGGCTGGTTGGCGATCGTGCAGTTCGACAAGCTGGCGATACGCCTCCTGGGGTGTCGCTGCTCCTGTCACCACATTCTGGGCAACCCGCACCAGCGCCGCTTCTACCGCTTCATCTACCTGCTTTGTCAACGCAGAACCAGGGGATACTGACTGCCCTACATAGGGAACCGCAAACGTCCGAGCCTCAGTAATCGTGGAAAATTGACCACCCTGCTGAAAGTGTTCGACAAAAGCTTGGACGAGAGCAGACGTAAAGTCCTACCCAACATAAAAATAGTTGCTTGTTGGATAATTTTATTAAAAATAGAAAAAATTACAAGTTAAATATTTTTTATGGATACACTGACCAGAAACAGGGTATGGGTTGCGGGGTGTAGGGATTTATTTGGGATTGAGCCGAGATAGGTGTTGAAAAGTGCCACTTCGCTGGAAACGCCTATTCTATATAGGTTTCTAGCATATTACATCTCGCAGTTCTAATGTCTGCTAATTACCATTAGCGGATATAAATTGACCGAAAACTGGGGTTTTATGTCTGCTAATACCGCTCAAAACCCCTAAAAATGATGTCTGCTAATGTAAGTGGTACTATTTTTCACACATCTCGGCACAATCCCTTCATGCTCTTATTTTGGCAAAGGTATTGCTAATTCAACTATTTTTACAGGTCTTTTAGCAAGTATTATTTCTCGACCTAACCAAGTCCCTAAGTGAAAAATTCCTATACAATTCACGGATTTGTTGAAAATTTTCCGATTCTATGGCTCAACATCTAATATAGAGCACAGGGATGAGGTATAGCTATGTCAGATGGAAGTAGCACTCCTAATTACGCTGAATTTTTATCGGACGTTGTACGAGATGCAGAGTGGTACGCGGATCAAGCTTTGGAAATGTCCAGTTGTCACCGCAACGCAGCTAATATGTACGGAAATGTTCATATGCTTTTTGGGTTGCCTGCCTCAGTATTGTCCAGTATTGCTGGTGTGTCAGCTTTTGCAAAACATTCTACTATTGCTGGAATTACTGCCTTTGTGGTTTCCGCGATTACCGGAGCCATGTCTTTCTTGAATCCAGCTGAAAAGGAGAAACTGCACTTTGAGGCTGCAAACGTATTAGACGCATGGGCGACCAAAACTTACCTTCTTGTCAAACAGGGGAGAGCAAACCTCATTAAGCCAGAAGCTTTTATTAGCCACCGGGAAAAGCTTATGGATGAACGTTCTCAATTGCTTAGACAAAGCCCTCGGATACCCACCTGGGCTATGTCGAAAGTATTGAAACGATTTCTCTCCCCTTTCAGTGCCTCGAAATAGTGCTATCACACCTATTACATAAGTTAATTGTAGAGAAATAATAAGGTTGAACAATTTGAGGCAAGCGTGAAGTGAGCATCTACCATTTTCAACACACAGCCGCCAAAACTGTTGTGATAAAGTTTAACAATTAGTTAGGTTGGCGGGGAAACCCGAATGTAGGTGGGATTGTGCCGAGATGTGTGAAAAATAGTACCACTTACATTAGCAGACATCATTTTTAGGGGTTTTGAGCGGTATTAGCAGACATAAAACCCCAGTTTTCGGTCAATTTATATCCGCTAATGGTAATTAGCAGACATTAGAACTGCGAGATGTAATATGCTAGAAACCTATATAGAATAGGCGTTTCCAGTGAAGTGGCACTTTTCAACACCTATCTCGGCTCAATCTCTATTTACTTTCAAGCGCACGAATCAAAGCTATCGGTAAGATTGAATTTTTGAGTCTCCCATAAGTTTTCTCAAGTTATCCCTACCCCCCACACCCCTTTCATTCAACCTTACGCCGCCAAAAGCTTGTGCGCCAGGTTCATTTTGTCCAACATAAACTCTGTCAAAAATTTCCGGCTTCCAGAACGGGACAGCAGTTTTCCATTGCTATCAACCACCTGATTATGCCAAGCAGCATTGTTCTTTGACCAGTCCACATTTTTCAAATGAGAAAGATACTTTACCACTTTCTCTGGATTATCCTGGCAAGACGCAACCAAAATGGCTCCCACTTCCCCCAGCGCCTCAATAAAAATTCCTGCCGTGGAAATATACTCCTCTCGGATTTGTTGCGCAGTCAGTGTACCTTCAAAAGCTGCTTTCCATTGCGGAATAATATCCGATAATCCCCTCCAGAATGACTCGCAGTAAATTTTATCGAATTCTGAATTGATACGGGGTTTCATCCGTTTAGTCGCTTCAAACAGCCATTTATATACGAACAGCTTTTCATTTTTTGGGTTCAGGTTGGTTTTTTCTTTCTCTACCAAATCACTGAACAACGGCACATACACAAGAATATCATGAATCCCTCGGCTTTCTACATCATCAGCATAAAGCGCTGTCAGATTTTTCGATACGGTTTTTCCTGTGGCGTTCAACAGCCTGAAATAGGTTTTCGCCTGGTCAAGCTCAATGTCAATTAAAAAATCTACCGAGATATGCTCCTCTTTAAAACGCTCCTTGGTCGCGTTCTTGTCCAATAATCCCCGAATAGCAGCGGTACGGTGCTGTCCGTCGAGAATTCTATAAAGCGCATTCATCCCGATTGTCAGTGTCCCCATATCGCCATCTTTGCGGGATGGGGTAAATTCCGCATCACCATTGACCGACACAATCAGCGGCGGCAGGTAATAACTTTCTTCATTATTCTCCAGGTACTGGCGGATTTTTTTCGCATGGCGCGGGTCAAGACTGCGCTGTGCTCGTTCCTCCGGTGACTTGTCTGTGCCATCAAAGTTAAATGCCTGTGCCGCGAAGGGAAAGGGGACACTTGCCGTGTAAATGGTCAGCCCCTTACTATATCGCTGAATCGCAGAAATTTGGGTGAAATTCTTTTTTACTGGTTTCGTCGCTTTTGCTGTTTTTTTAACTGATTGCTCTTGCTGTTCTGGTTCTTCTGACATATTTGACTCTCGCATTAAAAGAGTCAAATCAATACGTTTTTTGCTTAAGCGCGTCAAGAAATTCCATATTTTTATGTCACTTTAAATCCCATTCATCCTGCTTTTTCGATGACTTGCTTGTTTTTCTCTGCGCAGTCGCAACACGTTTGGCTGCTGGTTTATTGTCTGTAGTTGCTGCCACGGTTGCAACCTCCTTGTCCTCTGTTTCGGTCACAACCGGAATAGGTTCAGGAGAATGTTCTGGAGTAGGTTCTACAACTGACGACTGTGATGCTTGCGTGTCAGCCGTTTTCTCTTTCTTGGGTCTACCCCGCTGCTGCTTATCCCCCTCCGTCTCACGGGAAGCCAAATCAAATACCGCTCGATCCTTATTTTTAGTGAGGAATTTATCCAGCACCTCCTGAAGAAAATCCTCCGTGATAAATCCTCGTTTCTGTGCTTCCAGCACGGCAACACCAATTAACACCTTCCGCCGCGCATCTGAGGGTAATTTTTCCTGCGCTTCCCTCGCTTCACGTTCCTTTGATTTCTTGAGGTCTTGCAGTTCCTTAATAGCTTTTTCAATATCATCAACCGTCAGCGCTTTGGCAGAATAATTAATGCTTGCCATAATGAAGGATAGTTCTCATTTTAGGTTTAATTGTACTGGGAGCCTGGAGAGAAAAAGCGCTTGTCCAAAAAACTTATAAATGTGGCTGACTATCCGGTGATGAAAGCTAAATGTGCGACTTGTCCATTTAGAACAAACGAAAGCGGCAGGCATCCTGCTCCAGAGGTAGTTACCAGAATTCAGCAGACCGTTTTAACTGAAGCCTCTCAATTATGCCATCATCCCCGTCAGTCAGGAAAACCAGAAAACCACCTGTGCCGGGGAGCGCGAGATTTTCAGCTACAGATATTTTACAGAATGGGTTTTCTGCCAGCCCCAACCGATGAGGCATGGCACCAGAAATATACAGAGATGAAAAATGGACTTTCTAGCTGAAATCTGAAAAATCAAAAAGCAAAATCTTTATCTAAATTAAAGAAGGAGTCAGAAGACAGAACTCAGGAGTCAGAATCAATTGGATCGGTGCAGCACCTAACCAATTGTAGACAACATAAGATTTTTTTTGAGAGTTGTAGTAGCTCACGAGCCAAATTGCCAAGTAATCTCTTAACGAAAAATCAAAGGTTTCAGCGTCTGAAAGCTTCTGTAATATTCATGTAAAACGGCTTAACCAGGTTTTCTGTTCTTCGCTATATCTACACCATCTTGTAGTATTAACTTTAATCAGTAGAGAAAAATCCAGCGAGTAGGTTCGTCTTTATGGCAGTTCACATCGCAGAACTTGAGCGCACAATTGCAAAACAAAATGAAAGATCCCCGTTCTCTGGTGTAATTTGGGTCAAAGAGCAAGGCAAAATTATTTTTGCCAAAAGTTACGGTCTCGCAAATCGCTCTGAAGCGATACCCAATACTCTTAATACTCGGTTTGCCACAGCCTCTGGCACCAAAACATTCACCAGTGCAGCAATATGTCAACTGGTTGAGAAAAACTTACTCACGTTTGATACTCTCCTCAAAGATTGTTTGAATATTCCCTTTCCTACTTTCGACCCAGCAATTTCAGTTCATCATTTGCTTACTCACAGATCAGGTATTCCAGACTACTTTGATGAAACAGTGAGGAATGATTATGAAGATTTATGGAAGACGCGACCGATGTATGGCGTTCGCACGTTGGAAGACTTTTTGCCAATGTTTCAAGATCAGGCGATGAAATTTGCTCCAGGGGAAAAATTCGTTTACAACAACGCGGGGTACATCCTACTAGGGTTAATTGTTGAGCAGGTTAGCAAACTGAGTTTCCAGGAATATGTCGAAGCCAATATATTTGCAGTCTGCAATATGACAGATAGCGGTTTTTTTGCAATGGATTGTCTGCCGCCATGCACCGCCTATGGTTACATCCCAAAATCCGATCGGGAATGGCGAACTAATTTCTATGCTCTGCCTGTTATTGGTGGCTCAGATGGTGGAGCTTTCACAACGGTTGGAGATATGGAAAAATTTTGGCAGGCGTTGATGACCCATCAACTTGTATCTAAAACGGTACTCAAGCAAATGCTAACTCCGCACATATCGACGGGTGAGCAAAGTAGAAATGGAGCCAGTATTTACTATGGATATGGCTTATGGGTGGCGCAGCAGGGAGAAGCGTTGTCTTATCATATGTTTGGTGGCGATCCTGGGGTCTCTTTCTATTCAGGAATGTACGCAGATCGAAATATTCAAGTAACTCTTATGGGAAATATCGTTAATCCATTTTCTGATATGCGTGATTGCATTATGGGTTTTCTGGGTTGATAGAAAAGTGTTATCTCCTATTGGCATCGTACCGAAATATGACCAAAAAACTGTACTCTGGACTTGGAAAGGCGTAAAGGAGCGCGTTGTAAATAACGACTTTTTGACTTTCATGTAGCAATTTTTCAATCCCTTACAGGATTAGAGTTTTCAGAACCGGAATGCAGTTTTTTGGTCATATCTCGGCTCAATACCAAATGGTTGTGCGATCGCCAATCTCCACTTTCCTACGGAACTTTTCACTTGAACATGGACGAGCGGTTGGAACTAGACGCTGCATAAAGTGAAAAAATTTTACTGAAACCTAGTTGGGGTAAACATTACAGCCGTCGCGTGGCGGCTGGTGTCAGCTTCGCTACTTTTATGCCTAATAATCGCAAGACAAGCGATAAGCCTCTGGACTTCGGCGTTCGCGCGAGCGTCGTTCGCGCAGCGTGCGCTTTGCGCATACGCTTGATGCTCTGCATATAGCGCAAAACCAGACATCCCCACGATAGAGAATACGGAGCGCTGACGCGCAAGAGATTTATTTGCTGCCAGAAGCGCGGTGAAATGCAAGCCCAAGCCCTGCGGGTTTTGTGCGGGTACTCCACCTTCCGCGCTGCGCTTGTGCAGGCGGAGCCTCCCCCACCCAAAAGCCTTGCATTCCCCCTTACCCGCTTCCGGCAAGCACAAAAGCATGGGCTGCGCCCAGCAGAGAAAAATCAGAAAGGAATAAACCCCATGCACAAACTCATTTTAACCATGCTCTTGATTGCAGATTTAACCATCAGCGCAATCGCCAAGGACAAGGAAAGTTTCTTTATCGGTATTTTGTTCAGCTTGCTTTGGCTGTTCGTCCTGGCAGCCGCCAGAAAAATCACCCTCCTGTAAATTTCAGCGAAAGATTTTACCCATGAGCATCAATTATTTTAGCCAGTCAAAAACTGTTGAAGACATCAAATCTTTATACCGCTCTTTAGCGATGCAACACCATCCAGACCGGGGCGGCAGTGAAGATGTAATGAAAGAAATTAATCGTCAGTATCACGAGGCTTTAAAAGCCTGCGATGGAAAAACCAGCCATACCAGCGAAGGCGAAGAAAAAACCTATCGTTACCGAGCCGATATAGAAAACGAGTTGATGGATAAACTTTTGGAACTTCTCAAACTCCGCTCCCTCAATATTGCCTTGATTGGCTATTGGATTTGGGTTGGCGGTGACACGAAACCGAATAGGGAAGCCCTCAAAGAAGCAGGCTTGCATTGGCACAGTGAGCGGAAACTTTGGTACTACAAACCCCTTGGCTGGAAAAAAGCAAGAAAATCTAAAGGCACGTTGGGAGAATTAGCCCAGAAGTATGGCTACCGAGGCTTTCAGACCGCAGAAAAAGAACAAGTGCCAACAGTATCTTAACCCCAAAATTACCCAGAATCGGATAACAACCATGCTTGCACCTACAGAAACCGAAATTACCGTACCTAGCGAACTGCTAAAAAACCTCATCGCCAGGATAGATCAACTCGATGCCAATCAACGCCGACTTGCTGAACGCCTCGAAAGTCCTGTTCCCGTAAAAAAGCCCACGCTAAAAAGCGACCTTATCCACGGTGATTGTGTGGAAGTGATGAAAACCCTTCCTGCCATCAGCGTTGATTTTATTTTGACTGATCCACCTTACCTAGTGGGGTATCAAAGCAGAGATGGGCGCACGATTTTAAACGATAATAACGACCGCTGGCTTGCCCCAGCTTTTCAAGAAATGTACCGCGTCCTGAAAAATGACAGCTTTTGCGTTTCTTTTTACGGTTGGCATAAAGTGGATTCTTTTATGGAAGTGTGGCGGCGTGTTGGCTTTCGACCTATAGGACATTTCGTTTTTAGTAAAAACTATGCTTCCAGTAAATCCTTTACCCAAGCGCACCATGAAAGCGCCTATCTGTTGGCAAAGGGAAACCCAGAAAAGCCCGCTTATATTCCCCGCGATGTTTTGGGATGGAAGTACACAGGCAACAAGTTGCATCCCACCCAGAAACCAACTGGAATATTAAGCGAACTCATCAAAGCCTACAGCAAGCCAGGAGATACCGTTTTAGACCCGTTCGCCGGTTCCGCCTCTACAGC
The DNA here is from genome assembly GCF_059505445.1 of Brasilonema angustatum. NCBI lineage: Bacteria > Bacillati > Cyanobacteriota > Cyanophyceae > Nostocales > Scytonemataceae > Brasilonema > Brasilonema angustatum. Next base: position 58,171 of record NZ_JCACKO010000021.1, read on the forward strand.
GATTGCCGCCAAACAGAACGGACGTGGTTTTATCGCCATTGAGAAAGACACCAATTATTTCACCATCGCCCAAAACCGTTTAACCCCCACCCTGTAAAGAAAGAAAAAATCATGGAACCTAAATACCCTCATATTGCCGTACAACTGACAGGTAACGACAGCAACGCTTTTGTAATTCTGGGGCTTTGCCAACGAGCAGCCAGAAAAGCGGGTTTATCCCAGGAGGAAATAGACGCTTTCCGCCAGGAGGCAACCGCAGGCGACTATAACCACCTGCTGCAAACTGCCATGCGCTGGTTTGACTGCCAATAAATAAAATTTGAAATTCTAAACGAAAGTCATTTTATGAAATTAGCTGATAACGAAACTGCTATCATAACAAATATTATCGCCTTAGACAGCATCCTGTTTAAAATCGTTGAAGCAACAGACGAGGCAATAGGACACTTGGCAAATAAAGACCTGACGATCCGCGAAAGTATTGACACTGCCATAGGGGCAATTCTTGACCTTGAACCACTGTTAGAAAATGCACTCTGCTTTTACAAAGCAGCCCTTTTCCTGCGCTACAAACTTTAACTTCAACGGGGCTGCAATCGCCACAACCGCAGCCCCTTACCCTCACGCATCAAAAAGCAAAAAGTAAACACCATGAGTAAACAATTTGTGGGAAACGTTATGAAGCTAACAGGAATTGCAAAAAGAGGATGGTCATAAAAGCTATAAAGTAGAAACCAAAGTTTAAGGCTGTTCCACCACCGGAGCAGCCAATTCTAGTGTCTGCTTCTGATGATACCCTATCAAGTAAAGCGGTTTTCGCCCCATTAAAAAATCAATCAGGACACGCCCGGAAACCACTTGAACGTATTTCGCCTCCTGCACCGCTTTTCTAAATTCGTCTGTTGTCTTGCCCGTATGAAAAAAGAAACCACGCGCTGCCTGATGCCAGCCAATAGCTTTTTCAAAATAGCGGATATGGTCGGGATTAGCTTCTGCCTTGTACAGTTTACATTGCACCACATAAAACCGCCCGTGAAAAGCAAAGCCCCCATCAATCCCATTATCCTTGGTGAATCCTTTTTTCGGAATCACAAAATATTTATAAGATTTACAACAATTTAAAATTATCTCTTCAAAGATAAACGGGTTTTTCTCCCGCAACAGCGAAATGATTCCCGCCAGTTCCTGATCTGCTGAGAAGGGGTTCTTTCTGATACGATTGATAAAACGCCACGCCTCGCTATCTGCGTATTTCGCCGTGGGTACGGCATACGCCAGCTTGTCCTTAGCCTTGCTCATCCGGTTTGCTTTCTGGCTGTTCTGACTGAATCTCCCCCGGTTCTGGTTCCTTCTCTAAGAGAACATCACATTTTTCTGTTGTCCGGCAGATAAGTTGAGGATTCCCCGCACCCATAACCGACATACCACACACAGGGCAAGTAAACTTAAACCGCGTCTTTCGCTTCTCTAAAACCTGGTAGGAATTTCGCAGCGGGAAAAACTCTTGGATTGCCTGGGGACGTACCTTAGCATAAAGCCCATTTTCTTCTACTTTGTGCCGCACATTCTGCCCGAACTCCTGTTCACATGGTAAGCCAATTTCTTTCATCAGCAAGGTAAAATCCTTGTTGCAATACCCCAGGTTGGGAGGAAGCGTCCCTTTAAGGTGCTGTTTCAAATGCACCAACTGCCGGACAAAAATTTGCAGCATCAAATCATCATCCCGTTTCAACAACACTGGATTCAGACTGATTTCATGCAAGCCTGCCTGCCCGTTCTTATCCCAGCTTTTGGGATGAAAACACCCCAGACTTTTACCTTTCGCATTCATCATCAAGATACAAGCAGGCAACTCGCCTTTGAACAGATGCCAATTAAAATACTCAAACGCCTTTTCATAACTGCCCCATAACTGTAGCGAGGGAGGCAAGTCATCCAGCGAAGACCAAGGCGGCGCACTCATGGCTTGCACAAAATTAAATTAATGATACTATCACTTTATATAAATTTGCGAAAAAAGCAAGTTATAGTGTACACCATAATCTTTGTGTCTTCCTAATTCCCCTTCTCTTTCAATTCTTCTTCCCCAAACCAGCGTTTAAAAATTCCTCTACGTCTGGTGATAAATCGTTGCTGATGTTTCTCTTCCAGCATCGCTATAGTAGCAGTTAAGGCATTTGCTTGTTTTTGCCATGCATTAACTTCAGTACGCCATAGTTCTCGCTCATCTCTCCATAATTCCTGCCAAGTCGTTTTGTCCTTCTCTAAATCATTGATACGTTGTAAAGCAAATGACAGCTTAATTTCTAGTTCACTAACCCGCAGAAGATAATTTTCAACTTTGTCAGATGGAGAATTTTTTTCAGGTGTCCCAGATTCATTTTCTTTCCTAAAATCCTCTGTTTTTTGGGAAGGCTTAGATGCTTTCTTGTCCGTTGTGGTTTCTGGGGTATCCTTAGATTCTTTATCTGGGGGTGAAGTCTTCACCAGTGAAGGAACGGGGAGGGGGTGAAGAATGGGTGAAGAAATATCGACCGATTCAACTGGCGGATATACTTTAAAGAGACTATCAACAGGAATCTTATAGCTACCGGCTTCATCCTGCAAAACACCAGCAATTCTGCCATTTTTAACCGCCCATCGGATAGATGTTTTATCCTTGCCTGTAGCTTTAGCCGCCTGACTTAGGGTATAGTGCATGGAAGGCGTTTATCATAGCGTCCCCATAAATGCTAGATTCTTCACCTATCCTTCACTAGAAAAATCAACACTTCACCCCTTTTCACGGGTGAAGAGAGGGGGGAGGGAGTGAAGAACCTTCACCCAGTCGAGCGCAGCGAGGCGAACATCTTCCCATCATTAGCTGGTGTAGCGCAGCGGAACCAGCCCCCCTTGAGGTCAGGGCGATAGCCCGAAATCCGAAAGGCACGCCTACGCAATCTATTTTTTTATTTAAATTTGTGATAAAATCACATTTAAACAAAAAAATTCGTGCAAAGCCCGACCGATTGCATAGGCGTGCCAGAACTTGGGGGGCGGCTGCCCCCCATCTGGACTGAACCCCCCGCAGCAAGCACGGTGGCGCGGCACGTTCGTTTACAGAGTGACCATCGTGGGTGTGCGCTATATCAACACCGACATCAAGCCCGTGAATCGCGCTGATGGTAAGAGCGGCAAAGGCAAGAGCGTTGTCGCAATGGCAGCTTATCGCTCCAAAGATCGGCTATGGGACGAGCGACAAGGACGTTCCTGGGAATATAAAAATAGAGATGATGTTTACTTCTCTGAAATTATCGCCCCAGCACACGCAGCCGAATGGATGAAAAAGCGCGAAACCCTTTGGAATGTTATTGAAGAAACAGAGAAAAGATTCGATTCCCGCCTCACCCGCCAATTTGAATTATGCCTGCCCAAGGAATTAACCCATGAGCAGAAAATTGAAGCCACCCGAAATTTCATTCAGGCAGAATTTACCAGTAAGGGCATTATTGCTGATGTTGCTTATCACAACTTCACGGGAGAGTCCGCACATAACCCTCATGTGCATATTTTAATTTCCACACGGCAGATTGAAGAAATCACCAAGACAGCCGATAAAACCAACCTGACTAAAGCCCAACGGAAAATCATCAGTAACGAAGAACGCAAGCTCTACCAAACCCATAAAATTTTAAAAAATCTGGGACATGAGCCAAAAGACAATAAAGTCTTTGGCAATAAAATCCGCGAACTGGATGAGAAAGAATTGTTTGTCCACTGGCGCGAAGCTTGGGCACACCATTGTAACCGAGGACTGGAACAAGCTGGTTTGGATCTGCGGATAACCGTCAAAAGTTTAGAGGCACGGGGTATCACCGACCAAATCCCCATCAACGAACCGCTGAAAATCGCAGAAATGCGCAAAAACCATGAGCAGAATCCTGACGAAAATCCCTTACCGGAAATCTGCAAACTCAATGATGAATTCAAAAAACTGAATCTCCTGGTCAAATACCGCAAAGAAGAAATCGCTAAAGAGCAAGCCAAAGATGAACACTCACGCGACAAAGATTATCTTACCTGGCTCCAGGCGAAACTGGAACAAGAGATAGCATTGGTTAAAACCGTAAAAGAATTCCGCAAACAAGAACAGGAAGCATGGAAAAAAGAGCGTGGCTTTGACTCGCAACCCAAGCAACGCAAAAAGCGCCAGCGTAAAAACCAGGAACCCAAAAAACAACACCAGGAAACGGCTATCGCTGTCGCCCAGTTACAAAATATTGAACCAGTCCTTTCCCAAGCAGAAATCAATGCAGAATGGGAGAAGCTGAAAAAGCAGGAGCGGATTGAAGAGATTCAGGAAATTCGCCTCAAGCAGGCATGGCGAAACCAGGAACATAACAACTATCTCCAGGAACGCCAGCAGAAACAAACCACCTTTGACCCGCTTTTAGCCAGAAACGATAACTCGCCACAACCACAGCAAAAATCTCCTGCTCAACAAACTGATCCAACCCCAGAACAAACCAAGGTGAAAGGTAAAGAACCCCGTGATCCAACTTATCAAATCGTCAAACGCCAGCTTGATTTAATGGGTGGTACAGAATTTGAGATTGGTATATTTGACCGCGCTGAAGACAAAATGCGCAACCGCACCTGGTCAAAAGATGAAATTCTCCAATACGACCCCGATACTCAAAAAGCCAAAATTGTCAACTGGCTCAAACTGCAAAACCAACAAGGCAAGGATATTTATATTCGATTGAAAGAGTTGGACGGCAAGCAACAAGGACTCATTCTCCTCGATGATATCGATGGCGTAACCGTAGAAGAAATGAAAGCAGCAGGACTCTCCCCCGCTGCTGTCGTTGAAACATCCCCGAAAAATCTGCAAGCCTGGGTAAGAGTGTCCCACGGATTATTAGAGCGCGATGAAGCCAGAACCATTTCTAAACTGCTGGCGAAACAATGGGGTGGTGATAAAGGCAGTGCAGGTTTTCAACACTATGGACGATTGGCAGGATTCTCCAATCGCAAGGAAGAACACCGGGACGTGTACAGCGGAAAATATCCCTTCGCTCGTCTTTTTTATAAAGATTCCAGTGGCGCGATCGCCCCCAACGCCGAACACCTTATTTCTGAATCCCGCACTATCCTGGAACAGGAGAAAATCGACCGCGCCAACCTCCCGGTTCCCCACATTAGCCAGCGTCCTGCCACTGATAGGGAAAAGGCGAAAGCACTGGAAATGTTTACCGGATTTTACCACGAGCAAATCAAAAAAGGCGGCAAGCTTGATTACAGCAACGTTGATTACGGTGTCCTCTGCCGCATGGCGAAAAGAAATTGGAATCCCGATGCCCTCGCTCACGCGCTCACCCACGGTAGCCCTAACCTCGCCGACCGGAAAAGCAATGTCCCCTATTACGTGGGCGTAACCCTCAAGAAAGTATTTGAGAGTAAGGAAGTGCTGCAAGCCATAGCAGAAAATCAATCAAAACGGCAAAAAAGAGAGAATAAAACTACCTCAGCTATTCAAAAAAGCCAGGAGCAGAAAGGGGAGCAGCACCAGGCGCGGGAATTTACTGATGAAGACCAGCGCAAGCTCATCGAAATTATGAAATGGCAGAATGATGGCAAATTCCGAACGCGAGAGGAGTGGAGTAAAATACAGGATGCTATGTTGGGCGAACCGCCTGTCAACGATAATATTGACTGGAAGAATTTTGATTTTACCAAAATTACACCCAAAAACGAAGATGGGTGGATAATTATTTTTAATTACCTTGCTGAACGCGAACTCCAAAAAGAACTGCAAAAACAAAATCAGGAACGCGAAGCCAAAATACAAAAGGGTATCAAAGATTCACACCAGCAGGCAGAAAAGCTGAAGCCGCAACACAAGGAGAAATCAGAACAATCCCCGCCCCCAATCCATCACGCCAACGATGACAACATCGAGCGCAACTCCAGTGCCAAGGAAAGAGCCAATGCCCTCCGCGATTTCCGGCGCATTTATAAGGTAGAATACGAACGCTATGGCGCAGAACACCAGGATGATTTAGATCGGTTGATCTGCTTCCGTCTTGCCCAACGTAACCACTGTTTTGATGCTATCCGCTACGCCCTTCGCCACGGCAGTCACAACCTAATTGCCCGGAAGCAGCAGGAACTCAATACCTATCTTCAGCAGACGACAAGATTCGCCGTTGAACAAATTAAAAAAAATCGCACCATCCCGAAAGAATATACCTATCCGGCAGAACAGAGGCAGAAAATCAAAGCTGTTCCCCAGCGTACTGCCACCAATGAAAATAAGCAACAACCAACACCAGCCGCCGTCGGAAAATTGACTGCCGCTGACGCTGCCCGACTCCAACAGATGGCGCTGCAATCAAAATTATCTCAGCAACAATTAGACCGTGCGCTCAAGGCTTTGCACCATCATCACAATTCCAAGCAGGATTATAGCAAGTGGAAGCGGCTCGACTTATGCAAACTGGAATATCTGCGCGAACTAGGACGCAAGTACCATAGTTTGGGTAAGGAGAAAACCTTAACCCCTGGAACAGATGTCAACATCACCATGCGACTGAAGGCAGCCGGGTTCACGCCCCAGGAAATCCGCATGACGATTGCTAGGGAATCAGCCATCACCGCCGCCATTGAATCTCACGCCAACCGGGGTAAGTACATCAATGCCGCGATTCGTCCTATGCTTGAATCCCCAAAAATGCAGGAGGTTGAGACGAAAGTGCAGGCATGGCGACAGGAACATGCCAAAACAAACCCCCATCTCGCTAAAGAAACCCGCCTCGATAAACTGGGACTGGCTACCGACTGGCATCCCCCCAAGGAACAGCCAAAACAGCAAACGCGAGATACCACCCCCAAACCACCTCGCGCACCAGAACACGACAAACGGGATAGGGAACCGGAACTTTAAAACAAAATGCTAAAAACCTATCCGAAAACCTTCATCAATAAAGTTGTAGTCATTGGATCAGGGGAATATGGAGGGCTAAAATGTCTCGTTTCCGCACTCTAAGAGAGTTTTAAAGACCCCACTTTGGGGCGGAGTAGAGTGCAATATTGTCAATAGGGGAAAAGAAAATAGTGCGTAGTTAAATCAATTCAAACCCCCCACTTTTGGGGTGATAGGTAATGGGGTAGGATGCAATATTGTCAATGGGGTACGATTACCTTTGCGCTTGCCTTTAAACGGTAACTTGCTGCTTTTTGGAGCATATCTGCGCCTATTGTCAAAAAAAAGTTACAAACAAGCCCTTTTGTCTCAAAACCTGGTATGAGTACTCAATAACCGTAATTTGACGACGATTCTTTATAACAGTACTTTTTAAGTATGGAACAAGTGCGTCACCCACTCTTTCTTCTCACCTTACCCCTTGCAACCGTATTCAGCTTGACCTGCTTCACCGTTGCAACAGCACAAATCACTCCTGATAACAGTCTCGGTGCAGAAAGTTCTGTTGTTGCTCCC
>NZ_JCACKO010000022.1:0-63832 GCF_059505445.1 Brasilonema angustatum
TTAGCTTATGTACGGACTGGTTGCCGTGATTCAGCTAACAACGAATCGCACCTTTTATCTTGCTTTGTCCCTCGCTCCTCTTTCTCCTTGTCTAGTTTTTACTTACAAATACCCATGTTCAACTAAGAATCCGGGTGTTATGTCATTTGGAATTGTCTGTGTAGCTTCTTCCAGATCCGGATTGCCAAAACAAAGGAATTTTTCGACGTATTTGCCAAGAATATCTCCCTCTAAATTCACCCAATTACCCGGACTGATGTGTTGGAGATTGGTTTCGGCGTAAGTGACAGGAATCACTGCTACTTTAAACTGCGATAGTTCAGGCTGATAATCGGCTACTGTCAGGCTGATGCCATTTATAGCAATACTTCCTTTGGAGACCATATAGCGGGCGATCGCACCTGGAGCGGTAAAAATCAATTCCCAAGAGGTTTGTGTCGCTTGTGCTGACACAAGTTGACCAATACCATCCACGTGTCCCATAACGAAATGACCGCCGACTTTACCCCCCACTTTTAGGGATGCTTCTAAGTTAACGTACCTCTGTTGTGTTTCTTCTTGTCCTAGTGTTGTACGGCGCAAGGTTTCTGGTGAAGCCGTAGCAATAAATCCATCTTTTAAAATTTTTTCTACCGTTAGGCAGATGCCATCTACAGCGACGCTGTCACCCGTCGCTAAATCTTGCATAATGACATTAGATGGCTGAGTCACACAAGTGATTTGCCAAGAATCCCCATCCAGAGGTTTTACTGTTCCTAATGCTTGGATTATTCCTGTAAACACGGCTTTTTTGCAAAACTAACTCTATTCTATTGCTTATTTTTGCCCAAAAACAGCCAGTAATTCTCACAAAATTTGATTTAAATTAAGTATAATTTCAGACCACACGTTATGTCAAAAGTTCAAAAATTTTATATTTATGACAGCGCACCTTTAGGAAAGTAGATTATTGTCGAATTAGGCTTGTTTGACTTACTCTGGTGTTCACATCCATTTAGGAGTTTAATAGAAGCAATTATAGAGAATGAAGACTTATGTTTATCTTAACCCCAAAATCATGACAATACAAGTACTATTTGTTACACGTTACTTTAGCGATCAAAGGATTTTAGAGGCTTAGCCAATGCTTGAAATGAAAGTCGCTGGCATAGCATTAGATGCCATAACCCGTAGCCCGATTGTACTGTTGAAAGATGCTTCAGACCGCCGTGCATTACCAATTTACATTGGTCAAGAACAAGCTAGGGCAATTATGGGCGCACTGGAGAATCAAAAACCTCCAAGACCCTTAACCCATGACCTGATTGTGAATATGCTGGATGCATGGAACATAGTTTTGGAACGGATCATCATTCATTCGTTACAAAAAGATACATTTTATGCAGCTTTAATTGTGAAGCAAGGCGAAGTCAAGAAAGAAATAGACGCGCGTCCTAGTGATGCGATCGCGATCGCCCTCCGTACAAATACTCCTATTTGGGTCATGGAAGAAGTGATTGCGGATGCTTCTATCCCTGTAGATCGGGATGCAGATGAAGCCGAACAGCAAGCCTTTCGGGAATTTATCTCTAATCTCCGACCTGAAGATTTGATTAAGCGTTTTGGTGGTAGCGAAACATAAATGAGATATAAACAATGAGTTATGAGTGACTTGCTTAAACTCTTAACTCTGTTAAAAATGAAATACCGACGTTTTGGGAAAACAAATCTAGGCTTGTCTGTCTTTTCCTTGGGGACAATGCGCTACTTAGCTTCAGAGGAAAATGCATGGCAAACCATCCACAAAGCTATAGTGTTGGGGATTAATCATTTAGAAACTGCTAGAGGATACGGAAAGAGTGAGCAGTATCTTGGTGAAGCAATTTCCGTTGGGTTACCAGTTAAGCGTTGCCAAGTTTACATCACCAGCAAAATTCCACCAACAGCGGATGCTGACACTATGCGTCGGTATATCGATGAATCTCTGGAACGATTAAAATTGGATTATCTAGATTGCCTGGGGATTCACGGTTTAAACACATGGGAACATCTTGACTTGGTAAAAGCCAAGGGTGGCTGTATGCAGGCGGTGCAGGAAGCTATTGCTGATGGTCGGGTACGACACGTTGGTTTTTCTACCCACGCGCCTTTAGAGATTATCTTGGCGGCAATAGATACAGATTTATTTGAATTTGTCAATCTGCATTATTACTATTTCTTTCAACGCAACGCAGAGGCAATTCAGAAAGCATTTGAGAAAGATATGGGTGTGTTTATTATTTCTCCTGCTGATAAGGGAGGACGCCTGTACACGCCACCCCAAACTTTGAAAGATTTATGTTATCCTCTTTCACCCTTAGAGTTAAACTATCGGTTTTTACTAAGTGATTCTCGAATCACGACTCTCAGTGTGGGACCGGCAAACCCAGATGAATTAACAGAACCTTTGCAGGTTGCAGATTGTGATCACAAGCTAACTCCAGAGGAAATAACAATCTTTCAACGTTTGGAAAATCATCAAAAGACTGTTTTAGGAACAGACAAATGCAGCCAGTGCTATGCGTGCTTACCGTGTCCAGAAAATATCAACATTCCAGAAGTGTTGCGACTACGCAATCTTGCAGTTGCATATGACATGGATGATTTTGGGCAATATCGCTACAGAATGTTTGAAAATGCTGGTCACTGGTTCGGTGGAATGAAAGCTAGCCGTTGTACAGAATGCGGCGACTGTCTCCCCCGCTGTCCCCAAGAGTTGGATATACCAGCTTTGTTACAAGATACTCATAGTAGGCTAAATGGATCATCAGGACGGCGATTGTGGGGTTAGTTATGATACCACAAGTTGGGAATTTGTATCCTTTTATAATTACTGAGTTCTGCGTTCTACAGAGTGGAAGGGCGCAGCCCGTTCTGAGTTCTCTGTTCGGTCAGTTCTATGACTTGTTCAAAGTCGAAATCTTCAACCAAAACTTTCAAAGTCTCAATCAAATCTACTTTGTCTGCTGGAATTTGTTCCATAATTTGAAGAATTAGCAAATCGTTGCCACCAGAAGCAGCATTGTGAAGCTGTTTTATCCACTCGGTAGGCATAGTTTCCATCACAGAAGCCAAGTTAGAAGAATTGGTAACGACCTTACGAATGGGCGAAGTCATATTTGTATTTGTGGTATTTTCTTGATAAAGAAATTGTACGCCCAAATATTTGCTTATTTTTCCGAAAATATCTTGTTCTTGAAGGGGTTTACTTAAGATATCATCACAGCCAGCACTCAAAATTTTGTCTTTTTCTTCTTCTTCTTCAAAAACGTTTGCTGTTGTAGCAATGATGATGGTTTGATGAGAATGCTGGGGTGTGTTCCTTTCCATTTCCTTGATCAAGCTAGTAGCCTCATAGCCATCCATCAACGGCATGCGTAGATCCATAAAAATTAAGTGCGGGTGCCATATTTCCCAGAGAGTGAGAGCATCTTGACCATTGCTGGCTTCGTGTACTTGAAAGCCTTGGTTATCTAACAGCTTGACTAATAGCATACGATTGGTTGGCTGGTTATCGACAACTAAAATTCGATAAGCAGGTTGCCCAGAAGCTAAGCGAATGACTTTGTGAGTGCTGAACTCAGGAGTTTGTGTTTTCGTTTCTATTGCCTCCTCGATAGGGATAGAAAAGCTAAACTGAGTTCCAACCCCCAAAGTACTGCTAACCTTGATTTGTCCTCCCATCATTCGCACAAACTTATGACTGATGGATAAACCCAAGCCACTGCCCTGACCAGATTTTAACCCTGTTGCAGTTTGTTCAAAGGCTTGAAATAATTTATCGAATTCATTGGGATGAATCCCAGGACCAGTGTCTGTTACCTCAAACAGGAGATGCGATAGTGGGCTGTGTTGCTCCACTGACACCCGAAGAGTGACACTTCCTTTTTCGGTAAATTTAGTGGCATTGTCTAGTAAGTTAATTAAAACTTGACGCAATTTACTTTCGTCAGTTGTGATATATTGCGGGACTTGAGGCGTACGCTCAAATACCAGGTTTAAGCCCTTGGATTGAGCTTTGAGTTTGAGCATTGCCTCTAAAGTCTCAAGCAGGTGATATAAATCAAATTTATTTTTATTAAATGTGATACCTCCTGCTTCAATTTTAGACATCTCTAAAACGTCGTTAATTAACTCCAACAGATTTTCGCCGCTACGATTAATAATACTCAGGTATTTATGATGCTCTGCATTGAGGGAAGTGTCGCGGTTCATCAGTTGGGTAAAGCCAAGAATCGCGTTGAGTGGTGTTCTCAGCTCGTGAGTCATATTTGCTAAAAATTGGCTTTTAGCATTATTTGCTTTATCAGCGGCTTCCTTAGCTTGTTTGAGTTCGCTAGATTGCTTTTGTGTTTTTACTAACAATTCTGCCTGTTGGATTGCTACTCCCAACTGTGCTCCAATCTGAAGGACGATTTTGATTTCTGCTTCTTTCCATTGACGAGGAGCAGAATTTTCATACGTTGCTAGCAAGCCCCAAAGTTTATTGCTGCAAAAGATTGGAACTATGATATATGCGCGTGCTTGAAATTGTTCTAACAATTCAACGTAACAAGAGTCAAATCCAGCTTTGTAAATATCCGGAACGCACCGATAATTGGTACCAGAATGGAAATCACCGCCCTGGGTGTCGTACAGATAGGTGTCTTGTATTATCTGATCTATATCTTCTTCTAATTCTTTAATCACACAATCGCTTTGGTTAACCGCGACTTGTGTGAATTGGTATTGATTATTTTGTAACCTAATAAGTGCTTTCCAACCTTCTGCTACTGACTCAGAGATAATTTCTCCACTCCAGTCAGGATGAAAGCGATAAACCAGGACGCGATCGCAGCTTAAGACTTGTCGCAACTCTTGTGTTGTCGCACTGAAAATTTGGTCAATTTCCAAAGTTTGACGCATACGTTGAATCACAAAGGAAATTGCTCTTTCTCGTTCTGCACTCTTAGCAAGCAATTCTTCTGCTAGTTTACGTTCTAGTTCAGCCCCTGCACGATCAGCAAAAATTTTCAAAATTGACTCTTTGCCCAAATCAATCTCTAGAGGCTTAACATCCATCACCACCAAATAACCGATAGTCTCGCTGTTTGAGTTGACTAGGGGAAGCACATAGCTTTGAAGATTCAAGTGGGCGACATCTTGGTTTCTAAGTAAAAGTATTGATAATTCATCGTTAAAATGGCAGCAGCATGTTCCGCCAAAGACGACTTTACAGTGTTCGTGGGTAATAGCAGTTATGTCGTACTCAAAGTTTTCACCAAAATCAACATCATTCCAGAATGCTAGAGTACCAAGTTGAGTTTTGCTATCATTCCTAAATTCACAAACAAAGGCATAAGGAACTTGTAACAGTTTGGCAAGATAGCGTACGCATGAGCGAAAGAATTCATCACCAGTTGTATAAGCTGTTCCCTCAACAATTAATTGCAGTGTGGCTTCAACTTGCTTTCTTTGAGTGATATCACTAAAAGTGCAGACAACCCTCTCTACACGATTATCATTTCCGATCTGGGGCTCTGCATTAACTAGTAGCCAGCGTTGATTTTGGCTTGGTGGTAGATACTCAAATCCCATGACTATATTGTGAATGGGTTTTTGTAGAGCTATTGCTTGTTGTACGGGAAATTCTTCTTCTGAAAAACGTGTACCATCTTCACGCAAGAAGAACCAGTCAACACCAAGTACTCCACGCTGTTTGTTGTCGGAGTTTAGATTCAGGAGATTGTCTGCTGCTTGATTGCTCATCAGGATTTCAGCATTGGAATTTAACAATAAAACTCCCACTTGCATCTGTTTGATCAGCATCCGAAAGCGTTTTTCACTTTCTTCTAAAGCTTTTTGTTGTAATAACTGCTCTGTTAAAGATTGGTCGAAAAAAGAAGTTAATAAGGCTAAAATTAAGATGAATAATGTCGCAATTCCGATAACAACAGCTAGCCACAACTGATTAATTACCGGAGATTGCAGTTTTGATAAATGTTTGTAGGGCATAAAGTGAGTTGCCCACATTCCTGTGTAGTGCATTCCACTGATGGCAATTCCCATTAAAAAGGCACTGCCAACTTTCTGCCATTTCACCCCTTTCAACTCTTGATTTTTTTTCAGTCTAAACGCCAGGCAAAGAGCCGCGAAAGAGGCAATGATGGCAATCATCACCGATGAACTGACTAACTTTAAGTTATAGTCGAGCTTTGCTTGAAGTCGCATAGCTGCCATGCCCATGTAGTGCATTGAAGCAATGGCTAGTCCCATGGAAACCCCACCACCAATTAAAACTGCTGTTGACATAGAACGGCTCAACAACGATAAAGCGATGCTAGAAGCAAGCACTGCAAACAGCAGAGACAGCAGGGTCATCCACACATCGTAACTCACAGGCACAGGTAATTCAAAAGCGATCATGGCAATAAAGTGCATTGACCAAATGCCCATTCCCATTGCGCTCGCTCCCCCCAACAGCCAAAGCAAACGCCTGTTGCAACCAAGCTGGACTCTTTTTGATAAGTCTAAGGCTGTGTATGAAGAAATAACTGCGATCGCAAAAGAAAGTCCGACTAATTCTAATTTATATGTGCCTGTTAATTCGCTATACATATTTTTTCTGCGTCTACCCAACAGACTACTCAAATGTGAACTGACTCTTTTTTATAAAGTACAATACTGCAACTCTCGAAAGATGCAGCAACATGCCTTCAAAGAAGCAAATGAGTCAGATCCACAAGCTACAATCTTTAGCTCATTTTATAGTCCACATCTCTACTCTTAAGTAAAGAATGTAAATTTTATAGTTAATTTTAAGTGAGCAAGGAATAAGCAAATTATTTCTTTTTCAGAAAAAATAAGCAAGATTACGTATTTTGTTCATTCTGTACTAATCTTCTCGCTAACTTCAAGAGCATTGAGTTGATCGAGTATTGACCAAATGTACTGTAACATTGCTTCTAAACCACTACCGGTAACAGCCGAGATCAGGAAAACAGGAGAGTAACAAAGGTGATTTAATTGCGTTGCCAGCGCTTCCAAATCCTTTGTTTCCCTATCAACCGCATCAATTTTGTTCAGCGCCAAAACTTGGGGACGTTCTGCTAAACCCCGTCCGTATACTTGCAATTCTTGTTGAATTATGTTAAAATCAGCAATCACATCCTCACTGGTTGCATCAATAAGGTGTAGTAATACACGTGTGCGCTCAATGTGACGTAAAAAATCGTGTCCCAGACCGGCTCCTTGAGAAGCACCTTCAATAAGTCCGGGAATATCAGCAAAAACTGTGCCATCTCCAGTGGGTTTGCGCACCACACCCAAATTTGGAATCAAAGTTGTGAAGGGGTAGTCGGCAATTTTCGGGCGTGCAGCGGATAAAGCTGAAATCAAAGTCGATTTTCCGGCGTTTGGTAACCCAATAATCCCGACTTGGGCCAAAAGTTTCAACTCCAGACGAAGTGATTTGATTTCCCCTGCTAATCCAGGAAGGGCGTATTCGGGGGCGCGGTTACGGTTACTCAAGAAATACTTATTTCCCAGTCCACCCTTACCACCTTGAGCAACGAGCAAAGTTTGTCCTGGTTCAACTAAGTCTCCGATGATATCATCAGTTTCTGCATTATAAGCAACGGTTCCGCAGGGAACTTCGATAATCAAATCCTTGCCATTTGCCCCTGTACAATTATTTGGTCCACCACGAGAACCGTTTTCTGCCTTAAAGAGGTGGTTGTATCTAAAGTCAAGCAACGTTTGCAGGTTTTCTTTAGCAACGAACAACACGCTTCCGCCTTTTCCCCCATTTCCACCAGACGGACCACCTGCTGGCACATACTTTTCCCTGCGGAAGGCGACAATACCATCGCCTCCGTTTCCTGCTTCTACTTCAATTTTTGCTTGATCAATAAATTGCATAGTTAGTTAGTCATTAGTTATTAGTCATTAGTCATTAGTCATTAGTCATTAGTCATTAGTCTTCTGGAATATTGCCTATTGACTTCAGGTAGGAATTTAATTGGGGTGCTAGGTCATTGATGATTAGCTTTAGTGCATTTACCTGTTCACCTGTTAACAGGTTACGACTATATGCTCGTCTAAGCCAGTGTTGGGTTTCGTATAAAGATCCTCTTGCTATTTTTACAAATCGTCGATTGTCTTGATAAGAGCCTCTTCCTACACCCTCTGCTATGTTTGCGCCAATACTATCTGCTGCACGGATAATTTGTTTACCGACTGTATCTTTGGGCAATGACTGCCATTGCTCAACAATTTTCCAGATGTCATCAGCCAATCGTTCTGCCAATTGATAAACCCGCAATTCCTGAAACCTCCTACTTGACATTTTTCATCTTTACCAATGACTAATGACTAATGACCAATGACTAATGACTAAATATACGGCGAAACGTCCTCACCACACTCATCAGCAAGATAAGATAGAGCGCGAAAACGCAAGCCTACAAGTTGTTCATAAAGTGGGTTGAGTTTGCACAATGGCGGAATGTGAACAACTTTACGTTTAAACAGCTTGACATCACGCTCAAAAGGACACTGTGAAGGTATCATTTTACATAGAAAACGAGCCACTCTGGGGTCATGGATATCTAGCTTGTCAAGCCAGTTGCGCATGGGGCGCAGTGCATCAATTTGACGCTTTGTGGGTGCAGCTTGTAAAGGAACTGGAGTTGTTGTAGAACTGAGCTGCTGTGGGTGTTCGAGTGTGTGGCGGAGGGCTTCTAAGAGATCCTCTGGTTGTTCTAGGGCTTTGCATAACTGGTGCAGCAGATAGTCTTCGCTGGGGGAATATATACCGTCTGCGATCGCAACTAACACTGCTGTCCGTAAGAAATTTTCTGCTGTTTTTGTACCTTTGCCCAAAATTGCAGCTAATTCCTCTGGTTCTATTGGATCAAATGGCTCTATCTTGATGCCAGGAGCGAGTTCATCCTCAGTGATGGTGGTAATTAATTCCTGTTCTTGGGCATCGAAGTCACCATCAGCCCAAGCAATAGTGAGGAGTCCACGCAGCCAAGCGGCAATTTGTTCGCTGGTATAAGGAGATTTCACAGCACTTGTCATAAACCGACGCCTTAAGCAACTCTCAAGTCTATACTAACTTGTGGTTAGATGACAAAGTATGGTGCTTGTTGGGAAAACTTTTTAGAGTCTTGATTGCTGGGTAATGCCGTTCTGAGTAATTTTTCGATCATTTTTGTACTTTACTACTTAGTACTCCGCACTCGGCATTATCTTGCGCTACAATCATTTACAAAAAATCATTGATAAAAATTTCTACTAATCAAACAAACAATTAAGCCAACTAGTCGAGGTGTGAATGACTAAAACCAAAGTTGACTTAGGTATCGTACAAGAAACACTATTCATCCCTCTTTGGGCAAGAGCTGCTGAACTACAGCAAACCGAGCCTATCATTTGTGATCCCAAATCGGCTGAAATACTTGAGGCAATTGATTACAACTTTAATAAATTTGCTCCTGCTAAAAACTCTCAGATAGGTGTTTGTCTGCGAGGGATGATTCTTGACAATTGGGTACGTACCTACCTCAAGCAGCATCCCCAAGGTTCGGTTGTCGAGATTGGTGCTGGACTGAACACGCGCTTTGAACGAGTGGATAACGGTGAAGTGCGTTGGTTTGATTTAGATTTACCAGATTCAATGTTACTGCGCAAGCAGTTTTTTCAGGAAACTGAACGCCGTAAGTTTATCACTGCTTCTGCTTTAGAGACAGACTGGATAGAAAGTGTAAAAGCAGTTAGTACAGAACCTTGCTTGTTTGTAGCAGAAGGAGTTTTGATGTATTTTAACGAACAGCAAGTCAAACAGTTATTTACTAATCTTTTACAGCATTTTCCTGGTTCTTGGTTTGCCTTTGATTCTGTGTCGCCGTTTTGGATTAAGAATCAAAATAGACATGGAGCGCTTAAGTACACTTCGGCAAAGATGGTTTGGGGTATCTCAGATATTCGCCAGATTCAACATTGGGATTCCCGATATCAAGTGATGGAAGCTTGTGGGTTTGCAGATCTGCCAGCAAAATATTTTCAGCGTTTTCCCTTAATATTTCGCCTGCTATTTTCGTATGTTGCTTTTCTAGGAAATTCTTATCGCTTGGCTTTAGTGAAATTAGGTTGAAATGAACTACACGCTACCCGCCTGCGGCTGAGGTAGCGGTTTCTGACACTTCTTCTGGGTAGCTATCCTTCCCCACCCCGCTTTGCTGAGGGTGGGGACTGCCGCGAAATACGTTCAAAATATTTCAAGTTGACACAAGGGCAAAGATATAGCAATCCTAAATCATTTGTAAAATTCTCTTTTCTCTCTTTTCTTGGCGTTCTAGCCTGCGGCACGCCGCTGCGCGTCTAAGGCGTCTTGGCGGTTCGATCTTTTTACAACTCAAATAGGATTGCTATAGCAGTTCTGACAGAACGTACTTCTACTAAGAAGTAGAGGGCAAGGCTTGGTGAATTTGATTAAGCTATAAGCTGTAGCTTTGGTGCTCTTTGGGTGTTAGGATAAATAGCCAACCTACTCCATCCCTCAAAAGGCAGAATGCTGAAAGCTGCAAGCTAGTAGCGATTAAATGATGGAGATGGATGTGGTGCAAGCGATAAACACAGAAGCCAAACAGCGCGTTCAAGAACTGCGACAATTACTACAAAAAGCGAGCTATGCCTACTACGTCCTTGATTCTCCCATCATGGAGGACGCAGTTTATGACCAGTTATATCGAGAATTGCAACAACTGGAAAATCAGTATCCAGAATTAGTAACACCTGATAGCCCTACTCAACGGGTAGGAGAGAAACCAGCAACTCAATTTCTCTCAGTTCGGCACAATGTTCCACTCTATAGTTTAGAAAATGCGTTTAACATTGACGAGTTAAAGGCATGGGAGGGACGGTGGCGGCGACAAGCAGCGAATATAGGTGAGGTGGAGTATGTCTGCGAACTGAAAATTGATGGTTCTGCCTTAGGGTTAACTTATGAAAATGGTATTCTCACCAGAGGTGCAACTAGGGGTGACGGAGTTATGGGTGAAGACATCACCCAAAATGTGCGGACTATTCGCTCAATTCCCTTGCGGTTAAATCTTGAGACGTTACGTGAAAACTCTCTTCCAGAGAGGATAGAGGTGCGAGGTGAAGCGTTTTTACCTTTGGAAGTGTTTAAACAAATCAATGAAGAAAGGCAAAAAGTCGGTGAAGCAGTCTTTGCTAATCCTCGAAACGCTGCTGCTGGAACCCTCAGACAATTAGACTCCCGAACTGTAGCCCGACGACGGTTAGATTTCTTTGCCTACACGCTACATATTCCTGGTAGAGATGATGCTAGTATCGCTAATACTCAGTGGGAAGCTCTGGAATTGTTACAAAAGTTGGGGTTTCGCGTCAACCCTAACCATAAACTTTGTCCTTCTTTGGAAGATGTTGCACAGTATTATGGATACTGGGACACCAAAAGGCTGAATTTGCCTTACATGACAGATGGGGTGGTGGTAAAGCTGAATTCTTTTAAGCTACAGGAACAACTGGGGTTTACGCAAAAGTTTCCCCGTTGGGCGATCGCCCTAAAATATGCAGCAGAAGAAGCACCCACCCGTGTAGAAAATATTGCTGTCAACGTCGGAAGAACGGGGGCGCTGACTCCTCTTGCTCAAATGCACCCTGTGCTACTCGCAGGGACAACGGTTTCTCGTGCTACCCTACATAATGCTGACCGTATTACTCAATTAGATATCCGGATTGGTGATACAGTTATTGTCCGTAAAGCTGGGGAGATTATTCCAGAAGTGGTGCGGGTTCTTAAGGAACTCCGTCCTGAGAATGCTCAAAGCTTTGTTATGCCTTCCCATTGTCCAGTTTGCTCAAGTGCAGTGGTTCGGGAAATGGGAGAAGCGGTGACTCGCTGCGTTAATATTTCTTGTCCAGCTATCCTCAAGGGGGCGATCGAACATTGGGTGAGTCGCGATGCTTTGGATATCAGAGGTATGGGCGAAAAACTGGTGCATCAACTTGTGGATAGAGGAGTGGTGCATTCTGTAGCCGATTTGTATAACTTGACAGAAGAAAAGTTGTCTGAATTAGAACGAATGGGGAAAAAGTTGGCACAGAAGTTGGTGGAGGCGATCGCCCAATCAAAAAATCAACCTTGGTCACGCGTGTTGTATGGTTTAGGTATTCGTCACGTTGGTAGCGTCAATGCTCAATTGTTGACACAGAAGTTTCCCACAGTGGAACAGTTGGCGCAAGCAACGCAAGCAGAGATTGAAACTGTTCACGGTATCGGTGAGGAAATTGCCCAATCTGTACACCAGTGGTTCCACATCAGTGCAAATCAAACTTTGATTTCTCGGTTGAAAGATGCTGGGTTGCAATTTGCTGGTGCTGTGGAACAAACACGAGTAAGTCATGAACATCAAAAGTTTGCTGGGAAAACTTTTGTGATTACTGGTACGCTTCCTACCTTGAAGCGGGATGAGGCGAAGGAGTTGATTCAGAAAGCAGGGGGTAAAGTGACGGATTCTGTGAGTAAGAAAACAGATTATTTAGTTGTGGGGGAAGAGGCGGGTTCTAAGTTGACAAAGGCGCAAGAGTTGGGTGTTCGTCAGTTGAGTGAAGGGGAATTGTTGGAGATGTTGGATTAACTAACGAACCGCCAAGACGCCAAGGACGCAGAGGAGGAGAAGAGGAGCAGAGTAAACATTCGTTGACGCAAATTCTAGCCGTATAACTGCTCTCCATCATTACGTAATATACTCGTCAGTTTATCCTTATATTTCTGAAATATGGGATGACGTTTGACTTGAGGATCAGATTTGCTTGGCAATTGGATTTGCAATTCTTGCTTAATTGTGCCTGGTCGTGCGCTTAATACGTAGATGCGTTGAGATAGAAAAATTGCTTCCTCAAAATCGTGAGTAATCAGAAAAATTGTGGTGTTTGTGCTACGCCAAATTTCTAGTAGAAATTGCTGCATTGCTTCTTTGGTTTGCACATCCAACGCACCAAAGGGTTCATCCATGAGTAAAATTTTGGGTTTTGATGCTAATGCACGGGCGATCGCTACCCGTTGCTTCATCCCACCAGAAAGTTCCTGCGGTAAGGCTTTAGCAAATCCCAATAACCCCACAACTTCTAAATAATAAGCGGCTTGTTGTCTTCTTAGTACTTTAGGCACACCTTGCAACTTTAAGCCAAACTCTACGTTTTCCATCACACTCATCCACGGATAGAGAGTGTAACTTTGAAATATCATCCCCCGATCAGACCCTGGTCCAGTCACGGGTACTCCATCAACCAGAATATCCCCTGCTGTTGGAGTATCTAGCCCCGCAATTAATCGTAGCAATGTTGACTTACCACAACCACTGACTCCTACTGCACAGACAAACTCACCCTGTTCTACATGCAATTTGATGTTTTTAAGTACAGTCAACAAACCGTGTTTAGTTTTAAATTGTTTATGGAGTTGATTAACTTCTAAATGCATAAAGAACTAATTTGAGATGAATGTCAAATCTATATTTTCAATTTCTCACTGCAGGCTAAGAAGGTGCATAAGCTTAGTCTCCCCTTTACTAGTCTTTCTTACTGTCTTTATACTCTATCCTCAGCCCACTTACAAAAAACGCGTAGTAACAACCGAAACAAAAGGTCAATTGTTAAACCAATCAAGCCAATAACAATCAACCCAGCAAATATTTCATCAGTTTTGAGATATCTTTGGGCAACACTAATCCTACGACCTAAACCTTCTGTAGCTGCTACTAATTCAGAAACAATCACTAAGTTCCAAGATGCTGCCATATTAATCCGACAAGCATCAATAATATTAGGCAGAATAAATGGAAAAATGACTTGCAGTAAAACTTGTTTTCTTTGACCTCCTAAAGTATAAGTAGTTTCCAATAAGTGCTTAGGGACAAATTTCACTGCATCCATTACCATTAAGGTGTTAAAAAACAGCGTGCCGATAAAAATCAGCATAATTTTTGGAGTTTCTCCCAGTCCCAGATATAAAATTAGTAAGGGGATAAAAGCCGGGGCTGGCATATAGCGCACAATACCAATAATTGGTTCTAGCAATGCCCGAAAGCTGGCAAAAGTCCCCATTAAAGTGCCTAAAGGAATAGAAATTATTGCCGCTAGTAAAAACCCAGCCACAACGCGAAACAAGCTAAAGGCAATATCTTTTTGCAAATCGCCACTTGCTAAAAGCCTTTGAAATGCACCCCATACTTGATTGGGAGTAGGAAGAAATAAAGATGGGATTAATCCAGTATTAGAAATAACCCACCACAGAAGTATAGGCACAGTAATGGATAAGAACATTAAAGTCCAAGCCAAGTTTTGAGGGATATCCTCAGCAATGCGCCAAAAAACGGTTTGTGGTAATATTTTATGAGGGTGCTTAAAGTTTACTTCCTGCGAGTCTTCAGCGTATTGGTTCATGATTTATGGTTCGCAGCGTAGGCTTTGACAAAGCGATCGTCAAAGATTTGGTTAAGGTTAGGCGCTTGTTTTGATAAACCAGATTCAACAAGAAATTTACTAATTTCTCCAGCAGCGTAACTAAGGGATGTCATGTCTTTACCAGGACTAAACGCTTTCAAATTTTCTTCTATTGAAAAAATTTTAGTGCCTGCGTCATATGCTTTATATTCTGAAACTGACACACCAGCGCGTTTCGCCATAATTTCGTAAGCTTTGTCTCGATTTGCTTTGATAAAATCTAAAGTAGCAAACCAAGTGTTCACTAAAGCTTGTACATCTTGCGCACGTTCATTAATGAGTTTGCGGCTAACGACTAAATGGTCAGGAATTGCACCAGGAAAGTCTTTGGAACTGAATAATTCTTTGCTGCCAGAACGTGATAAAGCTTTTGTAGTGAAAGGTGCAAAAACTCCGACTGCATCAACTTTACCAGCAACAAAAGCTGCTGCTGCGGCACCTGTTTCTAGTGGCTGAAACTGAATATCAGCTTGAGTTAAACCTGCTTTTTTCAAACCCAGCAATAACAGAAAATGGTCAACTGTTCCTTCTTCAGCAGCAACTTTTTTACCTTTGAGGTCAGCAATGCTCTTAATTCCTTCCCGGACAATAATTTTGTCGTTACCAGTTGAATTATCGTTTACTAAAACAATGACTTGATCAGAACCTGCCCCTATAGAGCTAATCGTATCATTTAATGTTTGGGTATTGGCATTAAGTTGACCTGCTCGTAGAGCATTGATAGAATCTAAATAGCCATCAAACCACTTCAACTCTACATTAACTTTGTTGCTCTCAAATAACTTTTGTTCTTGAGAAACTTGCCAAGGAAACCAACCTGGCCAAGCACTAAAGCCAAGCTGAATTGGTACAGTGCTAACTGGGGTAGTAGAATTTTGCTGCGTAGAAGTTTGCTGGTTGGGAGTACAACTGACGGCGATAACAAGACTGAGAAAAAAAACTGCAAATAAAGATGATAACTTGCGAATATTCATTGTATTTAACTTGGACTTCAGTTTTTTTGGAAATAAGTTAAACTCTGAGAAAATTGCGTTGACGTTTTTATAGAGTTAAGTAAAATCGACTTATAAAGTTAGGAAATAGAAATGATAAAAACTTATAGTAAATCGTTTTTAATAATAGGTCGCAGGGTTAACAAATAGCGTATATAAATACAGTTTATTTATATACAGCGACCTATTGTTGAAGTTCAGAAATGCTACTAATTTATCAAGAGTAGATTAAACATTTAGAATTGATGCTGTAGATATAGAATTTGGCTGTGGCTTTAAAACTTCCGATGTCTGTTGATAAGCCGCTACGCGTCTACGCACCCAATTAAACCAAACTTCTAATCCCTGATCTGCTTTAGTAGAAATAGGAATAATCTCAACATCGGAATTCATCTGACGGACATTTGCCTCAATGCGGCTAATATCAATATCTAGATAGGGAGCCAAATCTATTTTTGTAATCAGCAAGCAATCCGCTTCTTGAAACATAATCGGATACTTCAGTGGTTTATCTTCGCCTTCAGTAATACTTAGTAAAGCCACTTTGGCGTGTTCTCCCACTTCAAACTCAGCAGGACAAACTAAATTTCCAACGTTCTCCACCAGCACTAAATCAAAGTCTGAAGGATTGTATTCGTGTTGCAACAGATGAATTCCACCTGCTACCATTTTGGAATCTAAATGACAAGAACGACCCGTATTAATTGCAATTACAGGAACACCATATTTGCGCAGCCGTTCTGCATCTAAATCAGTTGTCATATCCCCTTCAATGACAGCGATTTTTAGCTCATTACTTAAAACCGCAAGGGTACGCTCTAGTAGAGCTGTTTTCCCAGCACCAGGACTACTCATGATGTTGAAACAAGTAATTCCCCATTCGTCAAAATGCGCTCGATTGTGATCCGCGCCTTGTTGATTAGCATGGAGCAAGTTAATTCCTAATGCCGCGTCAAATGTTTGATGCATAAGCGTACTCAATTCTGTCAATTTTTAATTCTCTACCTGAGCGAATATCCTCCATTGAGGTATTACACTCAGGACAAGCGTACTGTAAACCAATTTGAGGTGAATATTCTTGTTGACAACGATGACAAAAGGCAATTAGTGGTGTTTCTTGAATTATCAATTTGACTTTTTCTAAAAAAGTATTGCGCGTTTGTACTTCAAAAGCAAATTGCAAACTTGCAGGTTCAACGCAAGTGAATTTACCAACAATTAAGTGAACTTGAGAAATTACTGGGCGCTCAGGTTGGGATTCCCACCAATCTTTTACTGTTAAAATTAGTGCCTTTGTCATATCAGTTTCGTGCAAACTTTACCTCCATTCCTCCACTAACTCTGGTTGTGTTGCGGGATGAATATATGCAGGTTTTTCTTTGCGCGGTAATTGACCTGATACAACTAAATGTGCCATAGTATCACAAATTACTCGCGCCGCCATTAATGATGTCATATCACTAATATCATAAGGTGGTGAAACTTCTACAACTTCCAATCCACAAACAGGTGTGTTTTGGACAATCTTACCCAGCAAATATAGTGCCTCACGCGGTAATAATCCACCAGGTTCGGGCCAACCAGTTCCAGGCACAAATCCTGCATCAATACAGTCAATATCGAAACTGATATAAACGCAATCTGTACCGTCTAATGCTCTCTCTAGGGCAAAGTTGACGGCTGCATCTAGTCCCATTTCAGTGATGTCTGTCACTGTTAAGATATTTGTGGCTCTTTCTCGACAAACTTTAACACCTTGACGCGGTACTTGCCAACCACCAATTCCCAATTGCACCAAATTTTTTGCTGGAGCATTTTTGATATTTGTGGCATGAAACCAGGGACAAGTATGCATTCTTTCATCTAGATCTGTTTCCTGGGTATCCACATGACGATCAAAGTGAATAATCCCGACTTTTTTATCGCCTAAATGACGACAAACACCACGAACAGTGGGAAAGCCTATTGAGTGATCGCCTCCTAAAATTATGGGGAATGCACCTGAATTAAAAATATGTGCAATGCCTTTGGAAATCTGGTCAAAGGACTTTTCATTATTAGCTGGAATGGTGAAAATGTCACCTACATCACATAAAGTAATCTGCTCGCGCAGGTCTACACCCAATTCAAAGTTATAAGGGGTATATAATGCGGAGATTCGGCGGATTCCTTGAGGACCAAAACGCGTTCCAGGTCGATACGTAGTTCCCGAATCGTGCGGTACGCCGACGATCGCAACGTCGTATTCACCAACTTTCCGCACATCTTCTAAATAGGGTGCTTTTAAGAAAGTATTAATCCCGGCAAAGTGAGGAAGTTCTCCACGAGAAAAGGTAGGAATCGAGCGATCGCGTATACTGTCTGCTGCCTCTAACCCAAATTCTAGTCCTCTAGAAACTTCCTGCTGCCAGCCTGTTAGTGGTAAACGGGCTTCTTTTTCCAGCGCACGTCCTGCTTGCGTAGAACTTGGCTGAAAATGAGAATTAGGATCAGTAAAAGATTGTTCAGTCATGTTTCGGTAAATGAAGTTTGGAGATTTGCAAGGCAAAATTATTGGCAAGATAAACCATAAAACAATAATCCATGAATGAAATAGCTCTGCTTTGATGACCCTGTTTATTTATTTAGACCCATTTTGGGTCGTTAACCCTTTACATTATCTGGTATCTTATTTCTCTGCAAGTCCTTAGAGATTCTGCTTTGATTTCATCTACACTAACGCTACTGATTTAGGCATTCTACTGGGCTAATTCTTTACATCATGTTAGTTGCTATTTACTACTGGTAAACTGTATCTTACACATACAATAAGCTATTTTTCAATGGATAAAGTCGAGCTAAGTTCTTGATAAGTAAAATCTCCACGTTCATTTTTGCTGCCTCCGTTACCAGCAGCTTTTTCGTCTTCCAAAAAATCGCTAAATTCTCTTCAGCTATTGTATAGAATGGAACTTGCATTCACATCACCAATAACCAATTCAACCTCAAAAACTTCCGCAAAGCACTTTGCCACATGGGCGCGCACCTCCAACAAAGAAATGTCCGGAATCCACTGAGCTAAACTGCCCACAGGTTTATCAGCAATACCACAAGGTACAATGCGCTCAAATCCGCTCATGTCAGGACAGACATTTAATGCAAAGCCGTGCATGGTTATCCAACGGCTGACTTTAATCCCGATCGCAGCAACTTTGTGCCCTTCTAACCAAACACCTGTAAAACCAGGATTGCGTTCTCCTTGTAAGCCATACATTTTGAGTGTGCGAATTAAGACTTCTTCTAGTTGACGCAAGTACCAGTGGAGGTCTTTATGGTAATGTTGCAAATTTAAAATTGGGTATCCTACCAGTTGACCAGGACAATGGTATGTGACTTCGCCACCTCGTTCAACTCGATGCACTTCATAGGTACTGTTAGTCTGGTCAAATTTCAGAAATTCTGAATTGGCTCCTTGCCCCAAAGTGTAGACAGGCCGATGTTCTAGCAAGATTAGCACATCTTCCAGGCTTGGGTTTTGAATGCGCTCACCTAGAAGCGTGCGCTGCCACATCAGCGCATCTGAGTATGGTATCACTACTTGGTTATATAGCAAACATCGATTTTTGTGCAAAGACATATTACAAACAAAGAAAAAATCAACGAGAATACAGAGCAAAATGTATCTCTTGTAACCAATATGGGGTGAAAAATGTCAAGCTATGCAAAGGATTTTAAAGGAAAGTCAAGGAATTGGTTTTCCAAAATACAAGATGCTAATTTTGAATATATAACCTCAATGGAGTTGGGAGGAATTTTCTGCAAGAACTGTCACGCCAACAACAGAGTAATAAGTCTACTGGCTGATGACGCCTAAACAATGGTTGACAGAAAATACAAAATTAAGAATAGCAAAAAGACTTGTGTATTTTAGGAAAAACGATTAAGCCTTCACCAAGCAGAAAACCAAAGAAGTCTGCGTAATCTCTGATTGCTTTTCAACCGATTGGAATCACAGCAGAGGTTCGTAAGGTAAAGATGAGCCAAACCTCACAAAAACTTAGATGTAGTCAGTCTAAATCCGTTCACGATAGATTCTGGCGGCAGTCATAGACCTTACCGCATTTCCTTGTCATCCGAAACAAAATTCACAAAAAATATAGAGCGGGAGAGTTTGCATGAAGCTTGTCATCCACGGCAAAAATATTGAAATCACCGATGCAATTAGGGATTATGTGCATCAAAAAATTGAAAAGGCGGCAAGTCATTATCAAAACATCACCCATGAAGTAGATGTGCATCTGAGCGTAGCTCGTAATCCCCGAATTAATCCCAGGCAGTCGGCTGAAGTCACGATTTATGCTAATGGCAGTGTTATTCGTGCTGAGGAGAGTAGCGAGAACCTCTACGCCAGTATAGATTTGGTATCAGACAAAATAGCCCGTCGGCTGCGTAAATATAAAGAGCGCCGTCAAGAGAAGAAAACACACGCGCAAGAAACAATTGAAGGAGTTGTTCAAGAGGCAGTAGTCACAGATTTAATTGGCGATCGCACTCCAGAACTACCTGAAGAAGTAGTCCGTTGTAAATATTTTGCCATGCCTCCGATGACGATGGCAGAAGCTTTAGAACATCTGCAATTGGTAGGACACGACTTTTATATGTTCCACAATGTGGATACTGGCGAAATCAATGTTATTTATGAACGCAATCACGGTGGTTATGGCGTGATTCAACCACGTCATACCAATAATGGTGATACTAACGGCAAGAACGGCAAGACAACCAATGGTCACGTTGCTATGCCGGAGAAGACTTTCCAGAATAAGATGTAGGAGCAAGTAAGGTAAGTGGAGCGATTGCACTTTAGGCGATCGCTCCACTTACCCTATTTAAAAAACTTTATTCACTCTTTAACATCGCTGCTATGAGGCTGTTTGCAGTTGTTGCAATGTTTTGATTGCTTCCTCGACGTGACCTTTGAAGTTAAACATTGAGTCAAAGACATACTGTACAACTCCTTGGTTATCAATAACATAACTCACCCGACCCGGAATCAAACCGAAGGCTGTAGTTGCGCCGTATTGCTTGCGCACTTGGTCGCCTTTATCGCTTAAAAGGGTAAAAGGCAGTTGGTACTTGGCGGCAAATTTCTGGTGAGACTCGGGTGAGTCACCACTCACACCAATGACTTCTGCACCTGCTGTTTTAAAAACTTCGTATTGATCGCGAAAAGCACACGATTCCGCCGTACATCCTGGTGTGTCGTCTTTGGGGTAAAAGTACAGGACGACTGGTTTACCGCGAAAATCTTGCAGGCTCACAGGTGTACCGTTTTGGGACGGTAATGTGAAATTGGGGGCTGTGTCTCCTACTTTAACTGGCATAGATTTAAAGTTCAGAATTAACTATATGTACAAATTAACGGAATTATTTGTGAGTGTGAATTAATTTAGCTGATGTTGAAGTGATGCGCCGTACAGAAAAAGAGTTTGAGATTTTACCCAAGCGTTGGGTAGTAGAAAGAACATTTGGGTAGTTCACCCAGTACCATCGTCTCAGTAAAGATTACGAACGTCTTCTACAAACGAGTCAAGCTGCCATATATGCTGTTATGACTCCTATCATGCTGCGTCGCCTTGTCGTCTAAAGATTTACTTTATAAATGGTCTCTCAGTGCAATGGAACAGAGTTATCTTCTTGAACAAGATAACTTAAATCTTGCACCTTTCCGTATAAGCCCAGACTTAGTGAAAAGCAGCGCAAGAAAGTGACACGGTTTTTCTTGTCTTTTTTCGTAAGAATAAAGGCTTGAGGCAACGCAGGTGAGTGTTAAAAGTTAATTAACTTTTCTTGGTGCAAGATGTGATATAACCCTTTTGTTGCATTTGTAATAAAGCATATTGGGCTTTAATACTCGCATTGAGAACTTCTTGGAAGAAGGTAGTAGCTGATTGTAAAGATTTAGAATCTTGCAGTAGCTACTATTGAATGGTATCAATAATTTCGTCAATATTGCAAGTACCATCGATTCGATTCTGTTCGCGTAGCGTGTCCGTAGGACATATTCTGAATTTTGTCTTCGTAAGTCCTTCTTCAGTGGAATTCTCAGCATAAAAGGTACTAAATAACCTCAATTGATACATTGATTTATTTTTTATATTTTTTCATGAGTTTTTGTATGAGATTGTTAATGAGTTATGAAATAAGTTTTATGAGATTAAGAGACTAAGAGCAAAGCTAATATCAAAACGTAAGTCAAAAAGTGGAAAGTCAAAATAGATCTTCTCTCAAGAAACACAGGGGGGTCACGGGTGTAGGGGTGTAGGGGGGTCACGGGTGTAGGGGAGCCACTGCCGTGCGAGGGTTAAGCGCGTTGACTCACATCTTGCAGCAGTTGCGTTATTGCAATTTTTGTAAGGTGGGCACTGCCTAGAGTTCGCTCAAAACCTTATTTTTACGTTGTGGGCAGTGCCCACCCTACGGTGATTGATAATGGTGCAAGATCTCAGTTGAGGCATGTGGCGTGAGCCAGTACTTGATGAGGGTCTCCCGACCTAGGTATCTGGTGAGACCAGCGCTGCAGGAGGGTTTCCCTCCGTAGGCGACTGGCGTATGCGCAAAGCGCACGCCCAGAGGTCTAAAGCGCAGCGAGACCGAAGGTCTTCCCCGAAGGGCGTGAAAAAGGTGTTTCTTTCATTCGTTGCGGGCGTGTAATCGCGCCCCTTGGGCGCTCACATCTTGCACCAAGAAAAACTGATATGGCAATCCTAAATCATTTATAAACAATTCCTGTTAAGCGTTCCCTGTTCCCTGTTAAGAGCCCTCATGAGACAATTGACAACTCAAAATAGACAAAAATAGTGATGGTGAAAACATATTTGGAATGCTCTAAAAATTAACCCTTTTATCAATCTTAGCTGTATTTTCAACACTGTAAATCTGTTTGAAAATAAAACAAAGAAGCCAACCTTATATTCAATACACAAGAATGAGTGGAGACTAATTATGGCTAAAGATAGACAAAATCAAACTCAAAACTATGAACAGCAATACACAGAACAAATAAAAAGATGTTTTGAGACATCTAGTATAATTCAAGAAAATCCAAATTCTAAATTTCCACAAAGGCTATCGCCAATATATCCATTCTCTAGATATGGAAATATGTGGCTAATTGATTTTAGTAGTGAAGGACTTGGATACAAACTTCATCCTGTGGAAACTGCACAAAATTTCTTCACTCAGCAACTTGATGCTTTTTCCGGTGACAGCTTACAAGTTACTCTATTAAATTACTTTTATGGCGATAATTCTGTTGATAACTTAGTGAAAGCTTATGCAGGACTTTGTTTGCGATGCTATGTTAGCGAAGCAATATTAAAAGCTTGTAAAAAAATCACCCATCTTTTTGGTGGTGAAAGTTTTAGATATCAAGATTTATTAGGGTTGGTTTTGAATGATGATGGTCAAAATTTGATAATTTTAGATAGAGAGCGTAAAAAACAGCTTGTTGTCAATCACGATGCTCAGACAACGGAGGCGGCGTATCAATACTTTACAGTGAGAGTGCTGCAAACATTTAAACCAGAATTAATGAGTTTGGAAAACTGGGCATATTTACAAACTAAGCAGCATCCAGAACTGAGAAAATTTTTATCAGAGTTTGGATTTAAACATTTCAGCGATTGGGCATTATTGAATCGGACTCGACACAACCAAATCAAACAGTTATCAACACACGATAGTAATTTAGTCGAAATATTTCATGCAGTTTACCGTCGCGATCGATTAAAACAACGACAAACAGCAAAGCAATGTCCCGATCCTACCAATGCTCAACTGCAAGAAATGCTAGCGCTACTTCTGGAACGGGGTATAGCTATCAACAACACTACTGAGTTGATGATAGCTCTCAAATACGTAGCAGAACAACTGAGACAATACGACATTTGGAGTTATCGCGGATCTCTAGAATTTCAAGACTTAGAGATTGGAGAGTATTCATTGAAAGGTGATTTACTCTCTAAATCAATGAGCAAAGTTGATATCGAAGAAAGCGAACTCTTGGAATTTTTACACTTCCAATTTCAGCTTACTTTTAATCAAGTTATCGAACAAGAACTTCAAAATCATATCAGCAAATTAAAAACGAGCAGGAAGTATGCACCTTTAGCAGGAAAATGTATTCCTGCATTGCAACTTTACTACGAGCAAGGAAAATCTTTGAGAGAAATCACGGAAATTCTCAAAATGTCCAGTTGGGATCAAGCTCGAAGGGTGTTAAATCCCGGGGAACTCCTAGCAAAAGTCCGCCAAAAGACTGTGCAAAACTTACTAGAACGTATTTTAAGCAAAGCACAAAAAGAAGATTTAATTAAAATACCTCTTGAACCAAATTCTCTCAAAAATCTTGTTGAACAAATCGAAGTATTTGTAGATGATAAGGTTTTTCAAGCAGCAAGCAATGAAATTCAAGCAGGTACAAATCGTTTGATGACCAGTCCCTATGCACAAATAGTTCGCCAAAAATTAAACGAGATGGGAGAAGTGATCCAACACACGTTTTGAGAAGCGTGGAGAAGGTATCGATACAGCAGTGCGTCGTGTAAATGAAATTTTGCTAAACTATAACTCTCCCTTTTTCGTAAAAAATCGCCGATACAATTCACAACCTGCGATCGCTTGAGTTCCAGAAAGTTTTATCAGCCCCATACTGCTTAACTTGTGAGTTAAAATGGGATCTAAAGAAACAGCTTCATTGGCATTCACAACGATATCAAAAGCTTGTGCTAACTCAGGCTGTTTTCGCAAGGTTGCCCAGTGACGCTGCAAATGATGAAAATAAATTCCGCTAGCAGTGGGAGCAGTTTCTAGCAGTTGCGACAGAGTTATCTCCTTTCGAGCTAGATGATAGAGTGCTAAGTGTACTAGTGCCGGATGTCCCCCGACCATTGTCATTAATTGTCTGGCTCCTTCCCCATCTGTCCAATTGAGTCCATAGCGTTGGGCTAACTGCTCTACCTCTTCTTGGCTAAAGCTGTCTAACTGAATCGGTAACCCTATATTGAAAGGAGACTGATTAAGTTCGAGAGGAACATAAATATCTGTTGAGTGAACCACGAGTAGACGAAGCTTTTGCCAAATGGGCAGTCTTTTCGCTTCTTCGTACCAAGAACGCAACAGAGGTAGAAAATCCTTCGCTACTTGGGGATGCTCGAAAATATGGTTCACGTCATCCAACGCCAAGATCAGGGGAGTATGAATTGACTCTAGTAGATATTCTTCAAAGTAGACGGTGCAGCTAACTTTACTTCCCAAATCTTCATCCCAATACTCGTCTAACATTGGTTGAAGCTGAAGCTGGCGGGCGATATTGGCACACAACCAGCGCAAAAGTTGATTCAAGTCGCTCAGAATTGTCTGCTCGACTTGTTCTAGATTCAAGCGGATAATGTGGTAGCCCTGGAGGTTCGCATAATCAAGAATTCTCAGCAGCAGTGAAGTTTTGCCCATTTCTCTGGGAGCTTTGATCCTGACTAACGCTCCTGGTTTCTTAATTTCTTGATAAACTTGCTCCTCAAGGTAAGAACGTTTGAGGTAAAAAGGAGAGTCAAGAGGAACTGAGCCGCTGGGGTAGCAAGGTGACGTATCCTGGTTAAGTATGGGGGGAAATTGCGTCAGGTCTTGTCTTTTTGGTATTGTTTTTGGGGCTTCTTTGGTGATGGCATAAGACTCCAGCAACACCCGACAGTTTTTTTTGGTCACGCGCTGACCAATGACCTCGGAGAGTCGCCCAAACAACTCTGGGGCAACGACATTGGTAAAGTAGCCGGGACTATAACCTGCCTCTATCGCCATTTGGTTATAAGTTCTATATTGCCAAATGCCATGCAGAATCAGGTTTTCTGCGGAATTAAGGGGGCGATTGTGGCTCTCAATTAATTGGCGGTCAACAATCTCAAAGAGACAATCAAGGTTCATAGAGATTACAGACAAATGCTACTAATTAAGATAACAGGAGTTGCGCAAGTAACACAATATCTGCCATTTATTAGTACAAAAGTATTGCGTCGCTCATCGGGGAAACCACGCCAGGTGCTTCAACGGGACGCCACATGCTACAAGTCGGCACAGCCGCCCAACGCAGTGGCTCGGGAACCCCCCTTCGGGGAAGACCTCCGGTCTCGCTGCGCTAACACCAGTCGCCTCTGTCGGGAAAGCCGTCATTCGCGCTGGATTCACCGCAACGCGCTGGCTCACCATTCTCAACAAGACCCAAAAAACCGGGTTTCTGAACCAGAAATTAAGGTTTATCTTACATCTTGCACCAGTTGCGTTATTGCAATTTTTGTAAGGTGGGCACTGCCTATAGTTCGCTCAAAACCTTATTTTTACGTTGTGGGCAGTGCCCACCCTACAGTAATTGAGAATGGTGCAAGATCTCAGTTTTAACTCAGATCTTGCACCAGGGTCAAAAACCGGGTTTCTTGAGAATGATGACATTTGCAAACCTTAATTTACCGTTCAGAAACCCGGTTTTTTTAGGTCTTGTTGAGAATGGTGCAAGATGTCAGTTTTAACGGACTTGGACTTTGAGCCAAGAAATTTATTTCTTGGCGGACGAAAAGTATGGTGCAAGATCTGAGCCTCTGACTAGCGGCTTCGCAGCCAGCAAAATATGAAAGAAACACCTTTTTCACGCCAGATACCTAGGTCGGGAGACCCTCATCAAGTACTGGCTCCCTTACACCCCTACACCCCTGTGTTTCTTAGGAGTAGACCTCTTCTTTCACTTTCCAGATCAAACAAATGTTTTCGTAAATCAAACAAAAATAGATTCATAAATACGGTTCTGAACTCTCAATTTTCCCTGTTGCTTGACTACTAGACCCGATAAAAGCAATTCTCTTTCCTCTGAACTATCAACTGCAACAATCTCTCCTTGATGCAAAATGTGTCGATAAAGTTCTAGTAGCCGAACGGATTGTTTGCTATTAAGGAGGCGATCGCGAATAGTTCTTAAATGTTCTGGTTCATCCTGTGATTCCCAATTTTCTATTACCTGAGTTCGCACCAAATTTTCAATCCATTCGGCTTCTCTGTTGGTAGGAATAGGAGATGAAGAATTGCGGATGACTTTACAGAGTTTTTGGGTCAAAAAGGGCTGACCATTAGTCCAGGCTAACAATTCTTTTAAAACTGTTTGAGGATTGCTCACTTTCTCTGCCAATCCCTGAAGTAGAGGCTGGGCTTCATGCTCTTTAAACCCTTCCAATTGAATAGTCTGACCGATGTTAAAAGGCGTTCTTTGGTGGTCAGTAATTAAGTCACCAGGGGTAGCTACTCCAAAAAGAGCAAAGGTTAAACGTCGATACTCTGGATTAATACTACGCTGATTATAGCAAGAGCGAATTAACGCAAAAAAGTCATTAACTGGAAAATTTAAACTTAAGAAGCTATCAATTTCATCAATAAAAATTATCAGGTTTTTAGAGATAGTATTATCATTTTTAGCAACTTCAACTAGCAAAACTTCTTCAATAAATTGACTCAACCTCTGAACCGGAGAAATATCTCCTTGCTCTTGCCACCAAGTTTTTAAATTAATCTTTCTTAGTAAACCAAAACTTCGGCATAGCTCTACTGTTAAGCCTTTGTACCATTGATCAGGCGTGACGTTTTCGCTACCAATCCGAGTCAGATCGATCGCCCCACAGCTAAATCCCTCATGCCGGAGGTGATGTATCATGCGTACCATCAGACTTGACTTGCCCATCTGCCGAGGATTGAGAGTGTAACAAAATTCTCCGCGCTTCAACGCCTTATAGAGATAACGGTCTGCTGAACGTACAACATAAGTGGGAGCATCCATCGGCAAACTTCCTCCCACTTGATAGTCAAAGGTAGACGGTTGTTCGGCGCTTTTGAGTAACTCGTTTTCAAACAGCAGTTCGGCTTGGGTGGCTTTAAGAACTTCTAGGGTTTGTGAGAGTTCATGAGTGCGCTCTTCGACTCTCAGCTCTAGATTTCGGTTATAATCTTCTAACTGTCCGTAGAGACGGGCATTTTCAATGGAGATAGCAGCTTGAGCAGAAAGAATTCTTAAAACTTCAATGCGATCGCTGGTAAATGCGCCTGTGGCTAAATTGTTTTCTAAATATAAAATACCGCTTAGTTTGCCTTGATTTAACAAAGGAGTACAGAGAATCGATTTTGGTTGAGTGGCGACGACATAGGGATCGCGGATAAACTGTTTTTCTTCAGTAGCGTTATTAAGAACTACATTTTCTTGAGTACGGACAACATAGTTAACGATCGCAACTGGTAAGATAGGTGTCTGCGTATCGCCATCTATAGAATCAATGGGAAGCGATCGCGGTAAAGTAACCTCATCAGAATCTACTGTACTTTCAGCTGCGATCGCCCATTGATGATCTTTTTCCAATATCAGAAAGCCTTTTTGAGCACCTCCATTTTCAATTACAGTTTTCATTAACTTAGCCAGCAGTTGGTCTAGTTTTATTTCGCTAGCTAATACTTGAGATGCTTTTGTGACTGTGATGAGATCGAGTACTTGGGGATTTGTACCATCAGTAGATTCAGTTGTATTAATGGTTTGGTCTTCTTTTCGGTTGTTTATATCCATTAGAAACTGTGGATACTCCGATTCTAGGGCTTGAACTTTGGCTTTTGCGCCCCAGCGACTATAACAATGATGGGCATTTTTTAAGTATAGTTTCCCTATTTCTTCTCTACCCAAGGCAAGATAAAATTCTGCTGCACGTTCGTAAGCTATGGCTTCTTCGTGGATGAACTCATGTTTTTTAGCACCTTGAATTGCTTTTTCATACAATTCTTCTGCTTGCCAATTTTGTCCTAATACTCTAGCTTTTTCTGCTTCTACTAAATCAGATTTGTGCTGAAAATTTTCTGGGCAGTAGCTAGACCAGGTTTTCATATCTTCCTGGTTTTTTTCTACTAGCTTCAAAAACTTATTTTGTGAGTATACATCTATAATCTCATAATTAGCAAGCAGTGATAGAGAAGAGAAAAAATTGTATTGTGATAAATTTAAATGTGAACTAAGATATTCAACATAGTTTTCAATTTTCAATACATTACCAATAGCAAAGTTATTTTCCTTAAAGATATAATGTGTGATTATTTTGGCAATACACAACCAACATAAAAGCCAAATATTAGCAGTTTTTATACATTCCTCTTCTTCTTCTTGATTACGACCAATTACCAAGCAAAAGTTGTTTTCATATCCTTCAATTAAATTAATCGTGGTTTTTTCATATATAGTTACAGAAGAGTAAGTATATTCTTGTTTTAATTTCTTCATTAGCCTAGTATATTTTGCAAGCTCCTGAGAAACTTCTTCTAGATGATACCCTCCGAAGAATTTAATAAGACAAATGCTTGCAGATGCAAAACAAGCATATTGATAATCCCCAGTCTCTAATCCCCTTTGAAAAGCCTTGATTAATCTTTCTAATGCAATATTATTTCTGAGGGAGTTCTTCCATTGATATATAAATGCATAGTAAATATGAATAACTAGAGTCTCTAGTTCAGGAAGTTGAGATTCGGATAGTAAACTAATAGACAATTCTCCAAATTCATTGCCTAAATGAATATCTCTCATTAAACCAATATTTTCTATTCCCTTGCAGAGAAACGTTCCATAAAATATATAAGGACAGGGTGCTTGAGGAGGGTTACCATATTTTAGGCAAAGATTAAGTTGAATTAAAACAACTTCAATATGCAAGAGGAAATTAGTGATTATTGTAGAGGCTATAATTTGTTGCAATAATGGTATAGCCTTTAATTTATATGGATCAGTCATTGGAGAGAGATTCGCTAAACTTTGAACTGGTACTTCTTTCAAAAATATATCTAGAAATATTTGTTCTTGCTTGATTCTCTCTTCTATTTCGCTAGGCTCTTGAGATATTTCTATACCTAGTTCTGCTAAAGCTTTAAGAGCAGTATTTATTGCTTGTTGCTCCTGGGATTTAGAATTGTATACTAGTATATTTACTTGATACACTTTTACTTTATCAAGAATTTCTTGAGTGTGTTGCAGAATAAATATAGAAAGCTCTTCTACTTTCTCAAATTTGGTGTTGAAGTACAGCACCTCAAGTGTTTCCAAATAAAGCTCTATAGTCAATTCATATTGGCTTTCCCAACTATTTTTTGTTAGAAGTTCTAATCCAGTCTCTAAATATTTCAATGCTGGTTCATAAGCAGCTGATGCCTTAGCTTTTTTACCTACGTAAAGATTTAATTGAGCTAGCTCATCTCTTTCTAATTGATCAGTGATGAGAGATGCTGCTTCATTAAGTTGATTGACAACATCAAAAATATTTTCCTCACTTTTATCTTTTCTCATATTCTTCAGCAGAAGTCTTCCGACTTGCAGATGAATGAGCTTCTTTTCTCCTTCTGCAATTAGAGTATAAGCCGCTTGCTGAATTCGGTCATGTAAAAATTTGTAGGGAATAACTGAAGGAAAACTAGGAATAAAATTAGAAGAGACGGCTGAAGAATCACTTGAAATTTCTCCTTGTTCCCAAAGCAAGGGAATTTTGTAATCATAACTCAGTGGGACAATTAACCCTTCCTGAAGAGCTGGTTGAATATCTTGAGCTATGGAGGTTTTAGATTTGTCTCTAATGCCGGAGAGTAGTTCTAGGTTAAATCTATTACCAATACATGCTGCTAACTTTAAAGCATTCCGGGTATTCTCACTGAGTTTATTAATTTTACTAACCATCAAATCTATGACATTATCAGTAATGCCTGTTTTTAAAATCTGCTCAATGTTCCAACACCATGATTGTCCATTATAATCAAACGATATAAGGTTTTCATCGTACAGAGATTTTAGCAGTTGAGTTAAGAAAAAGGGATTGCCCTGAGTTCTGTTTGTTAGTAACTCTGCTAGCGGTTTTGACATCTCTGTAGAACAAAGTAGTGTATCAGCAAGTAATTGATTTATGTGCTCTAATCTCAAGGAAGTTAGGATGACTTCATTGACCCTAACACCTGCTTTTTTAACTAATTCTAACGTCAGAATTAAAGCATGAGTGGGGTTGACTTCATTATCTCTATAAGCTCCTATAATCAATAAATATTTACTATCAAAATCGGTAATTAGCTGTTCAATTAACTTCAGTGAAGGCAAATCTGCCCACTGTAAATCATCAAGAAAAATGACTAAAGGATGTTCTTGTTGACTGAAAACGCTAATAAATCTTTGAAAAGATAAGTTAAATCGATTTTGGGCTTCATTAGCTCCAAGTTTTTCAACAGACGGCTGTTTACCAATAATTTTTTCTAGTTCAGGGATTACGTCAATTATGACCTGCCCATTAGGTTCCAAGAGTTCCAAAATTTGTGCTTTCCAAATTTCGATATCTGTGTCAGATTCACTCAAGAGTTGACGGATTAAGTCCTGGAAAGCTGTGCTAATAGCAGCGTAGGGAATATCTCGCTTGAATTGGTCAAATTTTCCAGTTATAAAATAACCTCGCTGCCTTACAATTGGTTTGTGAATTTCCTGAACTAAGACAGATTTACCAATCCCTGAATAGCCAGCAACCAATATCATCTCAGTGGTACCTTGGCTAACTCGCTCAAAGGTGCTTAGCACTTGAGAAACTTCTTGTTCCCGTCCGTAGAGTTTTTTGGGAATGTGAAACTTATCGGAAATATCTTGCTGTCCTAGTGGAAAGGGCAGGATTTGTCCCTGAGTCTGCCACTGTTTAAAACAAATTTCCCAATCAGCTTTTAGCCCCCAAGCACTTTGGTATCGTTCCTCTGGGGTTTTAGCTAACAATTTCATAACGATCTTGGATACCGTCAAGGGAATAGTAGGGATGAGTGCATGAGGCGGGTTTGCTTGTTGTGCAAGATGGCAATGAACCAGTTCTATTGGATCAGTGGTTGCAAAGGGGAGTTGATGCGTTAGGAGTTCATACAAGGTTGCACCAAGGGAATAAAAGTCACTGCGGTAATCTATTCCTCGATTCATTCTGCCAGTTTGCTCTGGTGCAATGTAGGCTAAAGTACCTTCTAGTTGATTTAAGTTACAAAGGATTTGGTTTTCTTGGAATAAACGGGTAGAAATGCCAAAATCAATAATCTTCAGTTGTTTAGTTTCTGGATTATAGACAATATTGGAGGGATTAATGTCTTTATGGATAATATTGGCTGCATGAATAGCAGCTAAACTTTCAGAGGTCTTAATGGCAATGATGAAAATTTCTTCTATACTGAACCTGCGTTCAGACATTAACAGTTTTAGGGATTTCCCGCCAAAATCCTCTAAGAACATGACTAGGCTATTGTCATATCGCTGTAAGTCGTAGGCTTTGATAATGCTATCTACGTTCAGATGTCGTGTGATTTCATATTCCTGTTTATATCGAGTCAATTCTGAGGGAGTTGGATAGTTCTCTTTAAGAATTTTAAGAATAATTGGTTGATTATCTCGCTTGAGATTAGCCCGATAGACTAGCGAATTATAACTTTCATATATCTTCTGACTAATGTGATATTCTGCCATCGCTCTCATACTAACACTCCTAACTCACCAATCTCTTTATTTCTGATTGTATGGTATAGCGTTTCTTGGAGTCATGAAGTTACAGTTTGATCTTAGATATTGCACTTAATTTGAAGATTTATGTTCCCCGTTTTCCGTTCTCTGTTGCCTAAAACCAGACTGATAAATCTCGGTTATTGTGGTTGTCGTAACCTCAAACCCATTTTTAGACTCTCTAGACAAAACCTGTGCCATCCATAGTTCACAACTTTTACAGGCTGATCTATGTTCTAACTGATTAAGGAGCAAATCTCGTCGAAGCTGCTTGAATAGCTCCCCATGCCAAATCTCTTGTAATGTTTGTTGATTATAATCTCCTAAACTTTCAAGAGTCTGATCAAAGCCCAATCTAAATAAAGTTTCAACACAGTAATAAATTCTGCCATCGGGTAAAACAGCCATTTCAGTAAAGGGAAACAGGCATGGCCAACGTCCCTGAGCTTTTTTCAGATAGTGTTTTAGTAAAGCTTGTACAGTCTGGTTAGTTTTACCGAGGCGCGTATTAGTTTCTTTATATTGAGCTACGTTATTGATAAATACGCCATCAGCTTTTGCAAGCCAACGTTCTCGGAATCTTTCTTCTTCATCCAGTGTAACATTTTGATTTCTCACAAAAGATGTTCTTACATAACAGGGAATATCTAATTCATCCCGCAGCTTCAAAAAATTGAAGACATTTGTTTCAACTCGCTTGAGGTCAGCACCCCGAATCTTGAGATAGGTATCTGGATCTGCGGCATCAATGCTAATATCAATACTGGTTAAGCCCGCTTTCAGTAAAGACCTAGCTCGATTTTCATCTAGGAGTTGACCATTGGTCGTCAGATGAACCCCAGGAACCCCTTGCTGCCGACAAAGTTCGACAAATTTGACAAGGTTGGGGTGTAGCATTGGTTCTTCGACGTTCCCAAGAATAATCATGATTTTTGCTTCTCCACAATCTTTGGCGAGACGCTCCATCATTTCCCAAGACATTGTTTTGTTGCTCTTAAAGAAGTCTGTTGTATGAGTTAATTTCAGCGAAGTGCTGTGATAAGGACACATGACGCATTTGAGATTACAGGTATTGCTCACGACAACTCTTATATAGGATGGCTTTGCCGCTATTCCATAGAAATCACCAAAGTAATGTAGCTGCTCCTCAATATCAATTTGGGAAATCAGGGTAAATTGATTTAAAGCATCAAGGGTATTCTGTGCTATCTTGCCAGATTTCTGTAACAACTGCTTCTCAATATCTTCGTTATGATTTAACTTTTGAGGATATAAGTAGGCTAACGTAGGATAGGGTGGACATAAACCTAAGTCTGATGCAATTGGTATGAAAGGTCTGAAAGCTACCGCTTGCTCTCCAAATTTGATGGCGGCAAAAAGTTTTTCTATACTTTTGGGATGTAAGGGAATATTATGGGGAGGAATTTCCAGTATCATGTCCCGCATTTCCCCCTCGACTTTAATTTGACTTGGTAACATTTTTTGGGGATCTTTAATAATCATAATTATTACCTATTGATATTATCTATCTCTACGTTTTTTAGTGGCAATATCTATATAAAAACCCACAAGCAGTTCCTAGCTGTGGGTCAATCAATATTTAACTTATAACGATTCCCAACCTGGTGAGGTATGTTTTTAAAGCTGCTTCTTTTGCTAGAAAAGATTTAGGTGTGTCTAAGTTGCTTAAGAAACCCTATAATAGTGCTGAATAATAATTATTCCAGCTTAAAGCTATCGGTTTCTAATACCTTTATTAAGTGGTAAAGGGTATTAATTGGTTAGGAGGATAATTGTCATTTTCATTTGAGATCCATTGTTCATAGATCATATTATCTATTCTAGGGCGTGGAGGAATTGGAATAATATATATATATTTCAACAGTGAATTGTCATTCTCTATTATTATTCTAGGGTCAGTAAGCTTGCCAAATCTTGTACCGTTAATATCAATTTCAAATTCGTAACGTGCAAGATTATTTCTGTTGTTTAAGCCCAGTTCAGTAGAATTGAATATAGGAGAAAGATATGTTTCTTTGTTAGAAATACGATCTCGGCCAAAGATCGTTATTAGCACCTCAACAGATTTTTCCGGATTTTCTTCATTAATATGTAATCTGGGATCAGCTTTAAATAGGTCAATTAAAGATGGAGACGGGGAAAGCCTACTTTCGGTTTTAAATAGCTCAATTAAAAATTGAGAGGGGGAAAGCCTACCTGGTGAACTAGCGGGCTCGTTTGGAAAGAAATATTCTCCTAAAAGCTTTGCTATCTCTATTTTCTTTGGATCATCTCCTGTTGCTTTCTCGTTATCATCATATCGCCACCAAAACGTAATGATCTGAGAAATTATCTTACCTTGTAATAAAAAACGCTTTAAAAAATCATCACATATTGAATCTTGGGATTCCATTTCAATCTCCTATTTTCATAAATTCACTAAATGTTGATGTGATGAAAAATCTTGAGATCACTCATCTTACATGAAAACCATAACCAGTGATGCTCTTTAATTGGCTGCATTTTCAAATTTGATAACCCAGCGTGACAAGAGCGTTCAAGGAAAGCGATCACATTCAAAATCGATACTAGGATTATTGGCTTCTAACGCCTTCATTAAGTAGTAAAGGGTATATGCATACTAGGAGGATATGTATTTTCTTGATCTGAGATCCATTTTTCATAGATCCGCTTATGTTTTGGATAGTGTGGATCTAGATGGCGTGGAGGAATTGGAATAGTATATATATATTTTATTGTTAAATTTTCGTCCGTTGGAACCAGTTCAGGATCAGTAAGTCGGCCAAATTTTGTACCGCTATTATCAATTCTAAATTCGTAATACGGAGAATTATTTTTGTCTTTGTCTAACCCTAGTTCAGTAGAAGTGAATATAGGAGAAAGATATTTTTCTTGGTTGTTAATACGGTCTGAACCAAAG
This sequence comes from Brasilonema angustatum, assembly GCF_059505445.1. Lineage (NCBI taxonomy): Bacteria > Bacillati > Cyanobacteriota > Cyanophyceae > Nostocales > Scytonemataceae > Brasilonema > Brasilonema angustatum. The sequence goes on from NZ_JCACKO010000022.1 coordinate 35,063, forward strand.
ACTGTAATAAGCGTACTAACATGTAGTCCCAGAGGGTTTTCATCAGTATTGCCAAATGAATCAGTAGGAGAACCATTATTAATATCCTGAAGGTGTTGTCTGGGGTCGGCTGAAAATAGATAACGTAATTTCGGGGGAGCTATGAAAGGATCTACTTCAGAAAAACCTGGAAAGAAACATTGTCCTAGAATATTTGCTGCCTTTGTTTTATCTTGATCATTATTATCATCCTCCTCATCCTCCTCACTATATGTCCACCAAAATGTAACGAGCTGAGAAATTAGCTTAGCTTGTAATAAAAAACGATCGAAAAATGTATCACGTAAATCTTGGGATTCCATTTCAATCTCCTATTTTCATAAATTCACTAAATGTTGATGTGATGAAAAATCTTGAGATCACTCATCTTACATGAAAACCATAACCAGTGATGCTCTTTAATTGGCTGCATTTTCAAATTTGATAACCCAGCCTGACAAGAGCGTTCAAGGAAAGCGATCACATTCAAAATCGATACAAAGAAACAGAAATATTTCTTAAAAGCTGTTTAAGCGCGATCTCGCCTTATGGATGTAAGGAAACCTTGCGATTTCTTAGGAGAGAGTTAATACACGACTAGGCAATTATGAAAGAATCAGGCTTTTAACTATCAGTTAGAGAGAGTAAAATATTCATTCTCGCTAGTGACTCGTTAAAATAATGAGCAATAAAGAGTAAATTGCTTTGTTGTATTGCCCTGATATTACCATGATGAACTAATTTTATCAATGTATTTATGTTGAGTTCTGTCGGCGTTACATCGCTATATGTTGCAGCAGCACGAGCATATGAAACTGAGTATCGACAACGGTTGTTTGTAGATACATATGCTCGGGCTTTTGCCAGTGACAGGGGGTTTGCACTGTTCTCAGATTTGAGGGCATTTTCCCCGGGATTGTCAGCTAATGATCCACATCCTGGTATTTCTATTCGGACTCGTTTTTTTGATGATGCTTTACTGATGGCTGTCCATGAATTATCTCTCAAGCAGGTTGTTCTGGTAGCATCCGGAATGGATGCCCGTGCTTTCCGCTTGCCCTGGATGGATGGCGTTCAACTATTTGAAGTAGATCGTCAAGAAATATTTCAATACAAGGAGCCTATCCTTCTAAATTTGAATGCTAGAGCACAGTGTGTACGAAAGGTCGTAGTAACAGACTTGGAACAGGATTGGGCAACTGCTCTTACCGACTTTGGCTTTGACCGACATAAACCCGCAGCATTTCTGTTCGAGGGACTGATGTTTTACCTAAAACCCGCGACTGTAGCGACTGTGCTTGAGACACTACAAAGTCTTGCCTGTCCAGGTAGCTGGCTTGGAATGGACTTCGTTGAAGCACAGCTTCTAAACTCTCCCTATGCACAACCATTTCTCTCTAAGCTCAGAAAACTGGGATGTCCTTGGCATTTTGGTGTCTCCAATCCTGAGCAATTCATTTTGCACTATGGATGGCAGCCAAGGCAACCAAGGATTGTAGTTCTGGGAGAAGCAGAAGCAAACTACGGTCGTTGGACTTCCCCTGTATCGAGTCCAACTTCAAGTGTTTTTAATCACTATCTCGTTACTGCGAGACGTATGAATTTCTAATCTGGGGTAAGTTTAGTTTAATTAATTTTTACATCCACATCGGGAAAGGATTAAGTTCCTCCTCCGTCAAGGTTTCTTTCAACCAACCCATTTTGACCGGAACCTTATATAATCTCCCTCCACCTAACCGACTCCACCAGTGCCTCATCCCCGGAACAATTACCTTAGCTACCTTCAGTTCGATATCAGGACGAGTCTGATCTAAAACCAGCATTTCCATACCGTTTTTCTCGACGATTTGTTGACACAGCTTAATATCTTCTAAAAGATTGTCACTGGCAATTTGAGGATAATCTACTGCGACTTTAGCAGCAACTCGATTATCGGGAACTAGATAAGATTGATTTGTCAAAGTCGCAGTTGTCCACCAATCTACCGCCAAGCGATCTGCTGATGGAGGATATTGGGTATTGCCATCGGCTTGCGTTAATAAAACATTAGGTAAAATTTGGTTAACTTCAGTCAAGGCTCGACTAATAGCAATCTTGGCATCGAAATGAGCGCCATAACCCAAAACAATATCTTCTACTTGGCGATCGCTTCTGCGACTAATAGCAGCAAAGACAGGAATGTTGAGATCGCTGGTAATATCTAAAACCCAAAGTTCCCGATTAATAGTTTGATAATATTGCTTCAGGCTTTGAAAATAAGGCTCGTCGAAACTATCTAAATCCACTTGAGGCTTTTGCAGGGAGTTATACCACCATAACGCGACAGCATCGCGCTCTACTAACTCCATAAACCCTTGCAGAATTGCTTCTTCAAGAGTATTACCCGCCGCACATCCATTAGAATCAGCCCAACAGTCGGGTTTATAAGACGGTTGATAGCCATAATAACAGTAAGCCGTTGGCAGATACTTAAATTCTTGATGGGTTAAAGACCAAACGGGAGTCCAGTCAATTTCTCTTTCTTCATCAAAAAGTTCGGGGACTTTTTGAAACCAGCCTTGACACTCAGCATTCCATTGCTCTCTATTCTGATATTGCTGTTGGCTGAAGTTCATACAAACATTGGGATGGATCGCCTTGTCCCCCATTTGTTGGTAAATGCCTTTTTCTCTAATTTCATACCCTTGAAACACCCCAGAATATCGCTCGATCGCTTCGCAGAAACCGCTAGCCATAGCTTGAGAGTCAGTCCTACCTTTCCCTGCACTTCTACCCCCCAAATTTTGGCGCAAACTAGCGCAATCGTCGAAAATACTGAGAAAATGATGTTTGGCAATGTAATTATGAGTTAATCCATTCCCAGGAATTTTATTTAGTTCTCGCACAACGCCAGTAATGGGGCTAATATGATGCTGATATTTCTTGAGAGTTTCTTGTGGCGAACAAATACGGTGTCCTCCATCGACGGTAAAGGTTTTCTGGCGGTGTTCTAAAACAACAGGCAGGGGGTTGTTGGTTAACCCATTTACCATCTCTCCACAGCTAGAACATTGAGGACGCTTCACCCAGGTATGATTTTGAGTTTGCAGTGCGATCGCATCGTAAGCAATCAAATTACTTTCTAATTGTTTATTTTCTCCTTGGACAATCCACTTAAACACCTCTGTGGCTACCATTCCTAATGCAGTTTGTACTGTAGATGGCAAAAATCCCAAAGGAGAAGTTAAAGGGGAAGAAATGCGCTTTTGTCTCTGAATAAACCCTTCAATTGGTCTATTATCTCGCAAACGCTTGGCTAAACAGTTCCAACAACCTGTTTTCTGAGGATGAAATAAAGGACCAATCCAAACTATTGTCCCTAATGGCTTAACCAGCATCCAGGGAGATTGGGATTTTAAGGCTTGTTGATTAAATTTATCTAGCTCAGGATTGAGATAATCATCAGTTAAAACTACTGTCAAATCACCTTCGTCTGCTACTTGAATTTGGAGAGACTCAAGCACAGCAATCAAGTCAGATGCCGCAACTGAACCATTAGCTTTTACTGCTACTTTAGTCGATCGCAATCTTTGATGGGCTACTGTGGGAGCAACATTGAGATGATGGCAGAATATGCTTAAGTGCGATGGAACAGAGTTATCTTCTTGAACAAGATAGCCCTTTTGTTGCATTTGGAATAAAGCATATTGGGCTTTAATACTTATATTGAGAACTTCTTGGAAGAAGGTGGTAGCTGACTGTAAAGATTTTGGGTCTTGCAGTAGCGACTGTTGAATGGTATCTATAATTTCGTCAATATTGCGATCGCCATCTATCAAAGCAGCTAAACTACAAGAAAGGCGATCGCTTAACCAAACTTTTTCTCTCTCAGACAACAAAAATACATTGTCTGTTTCTATAGTTTCAACTGAGTAACAAGGATTGAATTGGGGTTTAGGTTGCATTGCTCGTTGCTCGTTATTAGTTGTTTGTTTACTGAGATCTTGCACCCATTCTCAATAATTAGGAGGCGGAGCCTCCCAACCCTCGTTCCCAGGCTGAGCCTGGGAACGAGATGTCGAGGCTCTGCCTCGTTATTGATACTGCTGCAAGATCTGAGTTTACTAATCCCAGTGGAATTCTAGCGCCATACGGTTCACTGAAGGCTCAAATAGTAAATTATGTATTGTTTCCAAAGTATCCCGGTATAAAATCAAGAGAATACTCAAAAAATAGAACAATATTGGTAGTAAAACTACTAGAAATAAATCCATTAAAAGAACGACCTCTGAGATTTTGACAGGAGTTGTCCTGGGGCGTTCCTACACTGGCAGGTGTTGAATAAAATTTTAACTTGTATTTCATTGTACAAATTTATCTTGATTATCTGTACAAAGCGGAGTATTTTATAGTACTTCATCCAAAACTCCGCTTATGGGTCGTCTTACTTCGCTTGATGTTTTTCGCGGCATAACTATTGCAGCCATGATTCTTGTTAACATGGCGGGTGTTACCGAACCTCCTAATGTCTACCCTCCACTACTCCATGCAGATTGGCACGGCTGTACCCCAACTGATTTAGTCTTTCCTTTCTTTCTGTTTATTGTTGGTGTGGCGATGACTTTCTCCTTGTCAAAGTACACTGGCGACAATAAACCCACAGCGCCTGTTTACTTGCGTATTTTGCGTCGCGCTGCGATTTTATTCGCTTTAGGATTATTACTCAATGGTTTTTGGAATAAAGGTCCTTGGACTTTTGATTTGAGTACTATCCGCATTATGGGAGTGTTGCAACGCATTAGCTTGACATATCTCCTTGCTTCTATTGCCGTCCTTAAACTCCCACGTAAAGGACAATGGATATTAGCAGGAGTGTTACTCATCGGCTATTGGTTAGCAATGATGTATGTGCCCGTTCCCGGTTATGGTGCTGGAGTGCTGACGACGCGGGAGGGAAATATCGGTGCTTATATAGACCGCTTAATTATTCCTCAAGCACATCTTTACAAGGGCGATGGTTTTAAGAATTTAGGAGATCCAGAGGGACTTTTTGGCACTATTCCTGCTATTGTGAGTGTATTGGCTGGATATTTCGCTGGACAATGGATACGCGCTCAGCCAGTGAAATCTCGTACAAGCATAGGTTTAGTCTTATTTGGTATTGGTTGCTTAATTATTGGTTGGGCATGGGGCTGGACATTCCCGATTAACAAAAAGCTATGGACGAGTTCTTATGTAATTTTCACTAGTGGTTGGGCATTATTGTTACTTGCAGCTTGTTATGAACTTATTGAAGTGCGGCGGGTACGGCGTTGGGATAAAGCTTTTGAAGTGCTGGGATTAAATGCCATTTCCCTTTTTGTTGCTTCTGTATTACTAATTAAAATCTTGGTGAGAACTAAAATCGGTTCTGGGGAAAATGCTCCCAGCACTTATGATTGGATTTACCAGAATGTCTTTGCGTCTTGGGCTGGTGCGATGAATGGTTCTTTATTGTTCGCGATAGTCACTGTGTTACTTTGGGTGGCAGTTGCTTATGTGATGTATCAGCGGCGATGGTTTTTCAAGGTTTAAAGTCTTGCTTTTATTGATTTGTTGATTTGTTAGTCTTCAAATCACCATCGGTATCTGGCTGTAGCAGAGCTTTTATTACTGCTGCGTTAGACGCTCTAGCTGCATAGAATAAAGAAAGCATTTTGCCATAATTATCCTTGTTTGAACTACGCTAAAATTAAGACGGTTCAATCAAGGCATGGGTAGAGAATTGAACAATGACAACACAGACACTAACTCTTCAAATCCCAGAAATACTCTATCAGCGTTTAGTCAACACTGCCCACGCGCAACGTCGCCCCATTGAAGAGGTAATAGTTCATGCTTTACAGGTGGGTAGTCCTCCGGAATGGGATGATGTACCAGAGGAATTCCAAGCTGACCTCGCGGCTTTAGATAAACTAAATGACAATAGTTTGTGGCAAATAGTCCGCAGTTGCAAAACAGCAGACCAAATGGAGCGATACAACTTTCTGCTTTTGCGTAACTCTAGTGGTAACATTACAGATGCAGAACAATTGGAACTAATAAAACTGCGTCACGAAGCTGACTGTTTTATCCTATGTAAAGCCCAAGCTGCTGTGTTACTCCGTTGGCGAGGACATCATGTGCCGACTCCTTAAATTGTTGTGTCTAAATATATTTCTGAAAGCTTACGAAATCAAATAGCTGTTAGCGATAAAGGACGTTGCTGTTATTGCTTAACAACAGAAGCGAATAGCGGTATTCCGATGAGCCATGACCATATTCAACCCCGATCAAAAGGTGGAGAAACGACCTTTGAAAATATTTGTTTAGCCTGTCGCTCTTGCAATGAATTTAAAGCTGATTCAATCGAAGTTATAGACCCTTTAACTGGGGAAATAGCACCTCTATTTAATCCGCGTACACAGAGATGGTCTGAGCATTTTACTTGGAGTTCTGATGCTACAAAAGTAGAAGGTTTAACTACTATTGGTAGGGCTACAATTGTTTGCCTGCGAATGAATAATCCAGTAATAGTTGTTGCCCGACGACGTTGGACAATTATTGGTTGGCATCCTCCTGATGATTGACCAGAATAGAATTTAGGCGTAGGGTGCGCTAATTAGGAGTGGGATCTGCTATTGACTCACAAAAGCTGACAGGGGATAGAGTAGCTAATGTTTTACACCTTCTCTTTAGCTGGTGTGGCGATTCCGCCCCTAACCAGATTAGCCTCAAGTTCTTTGATGAATTTAAAGTCTTCCTCCACCAGAGGCTCATTTGAGCTTCCAAATGAGTTCTCACTTGCCAAAGGTTTCTTCTCAAGAAAAGCAAATGCCTGCCGAAATTGACGTGGAACAGCTTCCATTGGCGAGTCAAAGTGACAGGAAATAATTCGCCCAAAATCCCAAGTTGCAACTTTGTCAGCCCAGTTGAGCACTTGTTTCGGTGCTTGGGGAAGAATGAGGATTTGCAGAATTGGTGCTACAAAAGGACCCCCATTTTCTCGTAGGATATCGAATGACTGCTTCCAGTTCTGTTTCCAGCGAAATGGAAACAAACCAAAGTACGCCTTTGGTGAGTGATTTGGTGCTTGAAAAGTATCGCGAAACGTCTGCACCATTCCAGTTACCTCTAGCACACTTGGACGAAAGTAAACTGCAAATAAACAGATGCGTTGCCATCCTTTGCGGCGGTTTGCTTCGTTGTCCTCGATCGCCTCGAAGGCATTGTCTCTAGCATGAAACAGCAAGGGATATGGATCTAATTGGGCGATCGCTGGTGGTTCTTCTGGCACAGATAGAACAGAATCAGTTACAAGCAGAGTGCGCGATCGCCTGTGGAAAACCGCTACTTCCGCAAAAGAACCCCGTCCCAAGTTAATGTCCAACACTGCATAATCAAACTCATTACCAAAGGGCGCTTGTCTGCTGTCCTCTGGAAGCACTTGGGTTCGTTTTTGGGGAAAGCCAAGCCAACTCAATGGCAGGTTGAACGGCAAACTCCACTGATGCGGGGCAATGAAAACCTGTGCGTTTGGAAAGCGTCTGGCAAAGGGACCAACGAAAACTTTGTGCTCCAAACCAGAACTCGTTGGCAGAATGATATACTTAACTTCACCGTGCTTTGCTACCAACTGGTTCACTAGGCGGACACACTCGGTCGTCGGAGCAACAGGCGCATAGACAAGTAGACCCCCTGCCCAGAGCTTTACGACGGTCATACGAATCGGTACGATGGTGTAGAGGATGCCTTGAAGCTGGTCGAATGTCCAGATAGTGTCCTTAACTATTTCTCTACACACTGTCCGCCGCTTACCGTAGGGGTAAAGTGGTACAACAGCCCAAAAGGACCATGACCAATCTTTCGGATTGGTACTTGGATGCATCCATTCCTCTTGCGGCTGTACTCTTGAGTGAGGTTGCTGTGAGTTCATTGTCGCTCGACCTCAGAAGTGCTTCTTTCCAATTTCTAACACTGGAAAGGTTGTTGTTGATGTTGGAAGAAGTTTTTGAGGACAAAATATAGCGATTCTTACTTGCATACTACACACACGCACGCGGTAGGGGCACGGCATTGCCCATACGTGTCAACTTAACGTTCAAGCCTTAATTCCACGTTGATTTAACCTCACCCCCGTTAAGCTACGCTTAACGTCCCCTCTCCTTAGTAAGGAGAGGGGCAGTTTTGGCGTAAGACAAAACCGGGGTGAGGTTACGCGACAATTGTGGGCAAGTAGAATAAAGCATCTCGGTAACCTAATACCATTTTGGATTTTGGATTTTAGATTTTGGATTGTAAAAGACTTACTGGTAATTGCTTTTAGCATTCCATCTGTCGCATTCTTTTTTCAAATTGGTATAAGAACAAGAGTTTCAGCTTAAGTTGACACCAATGGGCTAGCCTTTACCCCTACAAATAACGTGTATTGTACCCAATTGAGAATTCACGCTTCTAAAAACTAAGCGCCCACAGCTTCTTTGGCAGCGTACATCACTTCCAGAGTAATTTGACTGAAATTGCGCTCGCGAGCAAATTTCTCGGTGTTGCGCTTGACTTTACCACGCACAAAGCCAGGAACCTTGTTCAATTCTGCTTGAGCATCCTTAGTCCATCCCAAATCAGAATCAGCAGAAATGCCCTTGGTAATGACTTCCTTGGTATCATGTCCGCCAAAGATTTCCAACAGGTGGTCTTCCATTCCTAAGGTAAAGGAATTGTAGACCAAATCCGCAATCTGATTTGTTCCTTCGTAACCCATGAATGGTTTGTAACCAATGGGGAAGTTCTGGATGTGAATGGGTGCAGCAATCACACCGCAGGGGATATCCAGACGCTTACCAACGTGGCGTTCCATTTGGGTACCGAAGATAGCAGAAGGTTCGACGCGGGCGATCGCATCCCCAATTGCCCCATGATCCTCGGTGATCAGCACTTCATCACAATACTCGCTCACCTGCTGGCTGAACCACTCCGCATCGTACTTGCAGTAAGTTCCAGCCCAGACAACGTGAATGCCCATTTCTCGTGCCAGAATCTTAGTCATAGCAGCGGCGTGAGTGCTATCACCAAACACAACGGCTTTCTTACCAGTCAAGTTTTGACAGTCAATCGAACGAGAAAACCATGCAGCCTGTGATACATACAGAGTTTGCTGGTTGATAAACTCTTCGTAATCAACATCCGCGCCTTGAGCGTTAATTATCTGCTGAATTTTACGGATACAACGAGCAGTTTCAACTACACCCATAGGTGTAATATCTACGGTTGGGGTTCCGAATTGTTCTTCAAGGTAACGAGCTGCCATAACACCAAGTTCCCGGTAAGGGACAAGGTTAAACCAGGCGCGGGGCAGGTTCTTCAACTCGTGGACGGAAGCACCTTCAGGAATCACAGCATTCACCTCAATACCCAAGTCAGCCATTAACCGCTTGAGTTCTGTGCAGTCGTGCTGGTTATGGAAACCGAGGGTAGAAATACCGATGATGTTGACAGAGGGCTTTTCGGTTTTACCTTCGGGCAGTTGGCCCTTTTTGCGGGCTTTCTCGATGTAGTATTGGACGATTTGTTGCAGAGTGCGATCGGCAGCTTGGAGTTCATTAACGCGGTAGTGGTTCACGTCTGCCAGCAGCACATCCGCTTTCGCCTCCAGAGATGCCCTTTCCACAAAGTTTGCTAAGTCTTCTTGTAAAATGCTGGAAGTGCAGGTGGGAGTTAATACAATCAAATCTGGGTGTTCTTCCGCGTCTTTGCGGGTGATATTGTCCACCACTTTTTCTTGCGAACCCCGTGCCAATACGTTGCGATCAACAATACTGGCTGTCACTGGCGTGAAATTCCTCTCCCGTTCTAGCATAGAGCGCATAACGTTAAAGTAGTCATCACCCAAGGGCGCGTGCATTATCGCATGAACATTTTTAAAGGAACTGGCAACCCGCAGAGTTCCAATATGGGCAGGACCTGCATACATCCAGTAAGCCAATTTCATCTTTAGTGTTCTCCCTTTTATTGAAACGAACTATATCCGATAATAGGTGGACTTATAGCGTGCTTGTTTTTTAAATCGTTTCTGATTTTCGCAGAACTTGTAGCCCCAAGAAATGGGATTTAACAGAATTGTAATAGAGGTGCGATCGCTCAAACCTGCTGGCTAATTGGGATTGAGCTTCTGATTTAAACAACATTTCTGTTGTAAAAGTGATACGAATCTTAACTTTTAAGCAAATTTCTTATGGAGCAACAATTCACATGATAGCCCTTGCAAATCAGCCCGTCCCAGTAATAGTAGATACAGACGGTGGTGTTGATGATGCCTTAGCTCTGATTATGGCATTGAATTCACCTCAATTAGACCTGAAAGCAGTCACCGTTGTCGCTGGCAATGTTAACGTAGATCTGGCTACTAATAATGTGTTGCGTGTACTGAGTATTGTTGAACCCGATACTTCGCCCATCGTTGCCAAAGGCTGTGAAAAACCATTGGTGAAACCTCCGTTCAATGCAGCGGGGATTCATGGTGCAGACGGTTTGGGTGAATTAGATCGGTTCTTGGAAGCTGATGGTACACCTCGCTATCCTAAACTTACTATTGAGCCATCTACAGAGAATGCAATTGAGCTGCTTCTCAAAACAGCTCAAGAATACGGCGATAGTTTGATCATTATTGCTTTAGGACCACTCACGAATCTGGCAACAGCGATTCAGAAAGATGGCGCAACCATGAAAAAAATCGGACGGATTGTGATCATGGGTGGGGCTGTGACTGTACCCGGAAATATTACAGCTGCTGCTGAATTTAACTTTTTTGTCGATCCCCATGCAGCGGGGATTGTGATGGAATCAGGAATTCCCCTCACCCTGGTTGGTTTAGATGTGACGATGAAAGCCCCTCTAGCACGTCAAGTTGTTGAAGATAATTTACAGCGTCGTCCTTCTAAAGTTACCCAGTTTATTGCCGATTGCACTGGAATGTATATGGCTTTCCACCGTGACAACGAAAACTTTCACGGATGTTATCTACACGATCCTTTAGCTATGGCGGTTGCGATTGATCCGAGTTTGGTAACTACAAAATCGCTATATATGATGGTTGAAACCGAAGGAAGATTCACCACTGGAATGTCACTAGCTGATCGGCGCGATCGCACAAATGAGAAAACCAATCCGCCCAACGTAGAGGCTTGCTTAGAGGTGGATACCGAACGGTTTTTACGGCTATTCGATCAACTAGTTTGATCAGTGATATAGGAATCGGCTGTGAACTACCCACCACCAACCCTTGTGGGTATGGTGGGGGCTTCCAACTTCACGGAGGAATGCCCTCCGGGGAAGGAAGACCTCCGGTCTCGCTGCGCTAACGCCAGTCGCCTGCGGAGGGAAACCCTCCTGCTGCGCTGGTCTTATATCATGTCCGGATAAACACTTATAAAAACGAGGAACCTCACCCGCCTCCGGCACCCTCACGCCAGGTGCTTCAAGTCGGCAAAGCCGCCCAACGCACTGGCTCTCCTTAATAAGGAGAGGGTTGGGGTGAGGTCAAGCAGGAATTATAAGTAATCAACCGGACATGATATTACCTCATCTTAAGCTTGCGCCCCCGAGTTGGTCTTACATTCTCTCCATTGGCGTTAGCCTCCCCCGTCCCAGAGCTATCCATTACCCGGATCTTTCTTAACATTTCACCGAAAGCAGGTGGGAGTAGGGTTGTAAAGGAAGAGTCCAGTTGTAGGAGTTGACATGGAGAAGTAGATGTGTATCGAACCGAAACATTGATGTAGGCGATTGCCTACGGCAGAGCTAGCCCCTAAGGGGGCGCTACGCAAACGCTTAACGTTAACAATAAAGTTGGCTCCATCCATCGTCCGTCGGGTTGTACAGGCATAACGAGCGGTACTTTATTGTGCAGCACCATGTAGAAATGAACTCACTTCCAACAAGCGAGTTCATTCTTGCCACAACAGCTTCATCGAATACTCAGCGATTCGTTTGGCTGCACCTGGTTTACCCATTCGTCGTACGCCATTTTCTGCTATTGCTTGCAATTTGTCTGGATTGGCAAACAGTGACTTCACCACCTTAGCAACTTCTGCTGGTTCTTCTACTAAAATTACAGATGACCCCAAGTGACGGCTTTGTGCTTCAGCAAAGGTATAGGTAAATTGGGGACCATGTCCAGGGATAGTAATCGCAGGTTTGCCTAAACCCACAAATTGCTCTGTTGCTGTCCCTGCCATTGCGATCGCCAAATCTCCCTGATCCAAACAGTCGTTATAAGCATTCTGCGATAAAATAAAAAATGCATTTTTCTGCTTAAATGTCAAGCAATCTTTGTCGGGGATTTTGATTGGAGGTTGAGCGTGGGGCTGCCAGCCTTGAGATTCGAGAATTAAGCGTATACTGTCAAAGTGTAAACTGGGGGCGATCGCACCCAAGAACACAACAGTTTCACAAGTATATCCCACAAACTTTTCTTCTTCCCAAAGCGCCATCAATGCAGAGACAGCAATCATCATTTGCTGCCAGTTAGCGTATGCTTCTGGCGGACGAGAACCGGGAAGCAGAGTGACAACTAAAGGTCGAGCTAATTCTTGCTTTTCTATATGAGTACCATAAAATCTTGGACGTGGAATTGTTGGTTCCAAAGCATCCATCATCGGGTTACCCAAATCAAAAGCCGGAATCGCCCACTTTTTCAATATCTCTGCTGTTAACGAGTCTCTGGGAAACACAGCTTTGCAACGCTGCTGATTCATCAACCAACGTTCCCAAGGATGGTAAATTGAGCCAGAAAAACTTTCCCACCATGCTCCTTTATTTTTGCGTTTTAAGAAATTCACGTCATCTCGCACATAATACTCAGATTTCGCTGTGCCTACGAAGCCGTAGTTAGCACCACTCAACCGCGCAAATATCAGTGGTACAATATCGCCCACTGCTAATATAGCTATCTTGTGGCCTGATTTTTTCTGAGTATTTACCCAATGACGTATGGAGTTCATTTGACTGGCGGTGAGTTGTAACAAACCACCTTGTACATCGCGTACAAATTGGCGTCCATCCATGTAAATAAAACCGCCCGAAGGCATTGTGCGTACCGAACCGATGAGGCGAATATCCAACCCGTGGTAAGCGTATCCTTGTCCCACCAAGGGCAAAGCAAAGATTTCGGGTGGGTTGGGTTGTTGCTGAAGTTCTTGCAAAATACGGACTGCAATAATATCCTCGCCATGTCCGTTGCTTAAAACAAGTAACCGTAAGCCTGGAGTATTTTTTTCGATATCAGAGGTTAGCGATGATGGTGATAAATCACTCATGAGAAACAAAAACTTCAAAATAACTGTCGTTTGCCGCAAGAGGAATTGAATGGGGGTATAAATAAATCGGCGATGCAGCTGGAAGTTAGTACTGTCCCCATTACTAAACCTCAGTACGAAAGTACGAACTAACTCCCAGTTTATAAGGCTACTATCATTATGCGAGTTTCTTCTGCGGCAATTTTTACTCTAGTGACTTTGGCAGCTGGCAATGCTAATCAGCAAGCATTTGCTGCACCCTCTAATACTTCTGAGCAAGCTGAAAAACCTGATAACGTAGTGGTGCCAGTGACCGAAGAAGCGCCAGCTAAGATAGAAACGATCGCACCCCCAGAGACAGTAGTTATTGGACAATTCTCTCAGAAATCTGGCAGCGTGCAAAGTAGTACTGGTGGTAAACCGGTGGTGATAACTACTGAAAAGGAGGACCAGACAAAGGAAATAACTTTTTCATCTCCCTCATCTGGCTCATCTCCAGCTAGTGGTAATGGTGATAAAGTCACTGCTACACAAGTGAACATAGTCGGGGCTAATGAGGAATTGCAGCAGGCGATTCGCAGTGTCATCAACACTCAAGTCGGTGCAAAAACCAGTCAAAGTCAGTTACAAAAAGATGTTAAAGCAATTTTGGAGACTGGTTTATTTACGGATGCTCGTGTTAATAGCCGTTCTACGCCAACTGGCTTAAATGTAGAATACCAAGTACAACCAGTTGTTGTGCGTTCTCTACAACTTTCCGGGGCAAACGTGTTGAGTTATGAAGTCGCCAGGGAACGCTTTCAACCTCAAATAGGAAAAGTTATCAGTCCCAGTGGTCTCAAACAAGTAGTCCAAGATATTAATAAATGGTACGCTGACAAAGGTTATAAAGTTGCAAGAGTTATATCGATTAGACCCAGTGCTGAAGGAATCCTGACTTTGAATGTTGCTGAAGGTGTTGTCAACAATATCAAGTTTCGTTTTGTGAACGAAGAAGGCAAAACAGTTGATAACAAGGGTAAACCAGTCCAAGGACGTACAAAAACAGATTTCTTGCAGCAACAGCTTAAGTTTAAGCCAGGACAAGTTTATCAAGAAAACTTAGTTAAACAAGATTTACAGCAACTTTATAAGACAGGGTTATTTCAGAATGTCAATGTTGCTTTTGAAGGAGATGCGACAAAACTGGATGTCGTTTACGAACTTAAGGAAATAGGGGCGCGTTCTATTAATGTGGGCGGTAATTATAACGCCGATCAAGGGATAGTTGGTACATTAACTTACCGAGATCAAAATGTTGGTGGCGTTAACGATATTTTCGGTTTTAATCTTGAAGTTGGTGCGCGTGACTTTCAATTTGATACTAAATTTACAAGTCCCTACCGGGAAACTAATCCAGACGCCTTTGGTTATAGTGTGAGTGCGTTCCGCAAGCGGGGACTTTCTGAAACTTTTGATGGTGACGTCAAATTTGCAAATGGCGATAGAATCCGGGAAGGTCGAGTTGGGGGTGGTGTTAGCTTGCAGCGCCCGATTGATGGTTGGAATACTTCTTTAGGCTTAAACTATACTCGTGTTAGTCTTCGCGATCGCGATGGTAAAGTGACCCCTACTGATGAAAAGGGAAATCCTCTATCTTTTAGCGGGACTGGTATTGATGACCTGACGACTGTATCCTTAACTGCCACCAAAGACCAGCGAGATAATCCCTTCAATCCAACCAATGGTTCTATTCTTAAACTCAGTGCCGAACAATCCATCCCTCTTGGGGAAGGACAAATTTCTATGAACCGCATAAAGGCAGACTATAGCCAGTTTATGCCCGTAAAGTTATTTGAATCCAAAAAACCACAAGTCTTCGCCTTGAATGTCCAAGCTGGTACAGTCCTTGGTGATTTACCACCTTATGAAAGTTTCAACTTGGGTGGTGTCAATTCAGTACGCGGTTATGGTGAGGGTGATGTTGGTAGTGGTCGCACTTATGTGTTAGCGTCGGCAGAATATCGCTTTCCGATTGTCCAAGCATTGGGAGGAGTTTTCTTTGCTGATTTTGCCTCAGACTTAGGTTCTGGTGAGTCTGTGTTGGGTAACCCTGCAGGAGTTCGTGATAAACCTGGAACTGGTTTCGGTTACGGTGCGGGAGTCCGCTTTGACTCACCTCTAGGCTTAATTAGGGCTGACTTTGGGCTGAATGACCAGGGAGAAAGCCGCGTTCATTTTGGTATTGGTCAGCGCTTTTAAAAGTGGATAATTTGAAGTGATAAGTATACTATAAGGAATAACGAAAGAAAAATAAAACTGTTGCGTGGGTTAAGTATTGAACATGGTTTGATATTCCTCAAAATTCGGGTTAGACTCAGGATTCAAAACCAGAGCTTTTACAGTTCCCGGTTATCTTTAAAAAAAGTAGTACTAATCATATTTACTAATCAGGACTCTCTATGCTAGTTACTAAAACTTTGCAGAGTGGTAAGTACACCATTAACCAGGAAATCGGTCGAGGTGGCTTTGGCATTACGTTCAAAGCAACTCACAATTTCCTCAATCAGGTCGTGGTGATTAAAACTCTCAATGAAAAGCTGCGACAGCATCCTGATTATGTTAAGTTTGAGCGTCAATTTCAAGACGAAGCAAGACGATTAGCTACTTGTATCCATCCGAATATTGTCCGGGTAAGCGACTTTTTTGTCGAAGACAGACTACCCTACATGGTGATGGAATATATTCCTGGTGAAACTTTGGCTGAGGCATATGTCATGCCAGGGATACCTTTGCCAGAGGATAAAGCAATTCATTACATTAGGCAAATAGCAGGTGCATTGCAGGTCGTACACCAAAATGGTTTGCTTCATAGGGATGTGAAACCAGATAACATCATTCTTCGTGAAGGAACGCAAGAGGTAATACTGATCGATTTTGGGATTGCACGGGAATTTCACAATGGCGTCAGGCAAACTCACACGGGTATTGTTTCTGAGGGTTATTCACCAATTGAGCAGTATCTGTCGCAAGCAACCCGTAGTCCTGCAACTGATGTTTATGGTTTAGCAGCAACACTGTATGCCTTATTGACAGCACAAGTGCCTATACCAGCACTTCTGCGCGATCGCGAGCAAATGCCTTCCCCCCGAGACTTACAACCCCATTTGAGTGCTGCTGTCAATCAAGCAATCATTCGTGGTATGGCTACTGACGCTCGCTTTCGTCCGCAAACAGTAGGAGAATGGTTACTGCTATTACCTGACATTCAAAGTGGTGCACAGCAATTACTTGTGACATCAGTAGTGCCAACTATCAATTTATCTAATCAGCCATACCCAGACGTGCCAGATGTGCCAAATGTGCCAAATGTGCCAAATGTGCCACAACAAGTACGATCTGTGAGCACGCCAACCGCACCACCTTCAGGTAATACCATATTCAAGAAAATTATCTCATCACCTAAAGCACTGATAGCAACGGGTATAGCTCTTTTGGGTGTTACAGGTGGTTTTGGTATCACAAGTTTGTTGACTAAAACCCGACCAACCTCATCAGTCCCACAACCACAATCTGTTGTCGAAAAGAATGATCCTAACGAGGCAAAACCTACAGTCATCCTAACACCATCGCCTGTTATTAAAGAAACTAACACTACTACAAAAGAAACTAATACTCAACAGAAAGAAGATAATACTTCCTCGCAAGTGAAATCTGCATCTACTTCAACTTCAACTTCAACACGCCGTCGGCGTCTGCGTCGCGTTTCAACTGACGATACTCCTGATAACAGCAATGTGACAAGAGAATCTTATAGGAGATCCTATAGGAGGAATGTCACAAACGAATCGGACGATAACAGCGATGCGAGCAAAGAATCGCCTCAAACCGACTCAAGAAAATCCCAACGTCGCCGATACCAACAAGACTCACAGCAGGAAGCTTCTGGATCTACTAAAACTGAGCCTAAGACTAGTTCATCACCTTCACTCAGAGAGAGACTACGAGCAATCCGCGAGTCTCGCAATACCTCTTCACAATCTTCAGGAAATAACCGACCATCTTATCATGGTGCGTCTGAATCATCGCAACCAGTTAACCAGTCAAAGAATTCTCCTGTTGTTGTACCAGAACAGCCATCAATTGCGCAACCAAAGCAATTTGATTCTCCTGATATTGTTGTTCCTACACAAGACAAGGCTTTGGATAATTCAGAAACTGGTAATAATTAGCTCATAGGCTGCGGTGCATTCAAAATGCACTGCAAACTTGTGAAACTAGTCTTTTAAGTAGGTCGGTACAAATAAAGTTAACTAGTAAAGGCAGTCATTAGTCATTGGTCATTAGTCATTAGTAAGGGTTTGAGCTGTTTTTACATTTATTAACATAGTTCTGTTTATTTCCACCTATCTACTTATCATTTGTCATCTGTCATTTGTAGTGCTTTGGACAAAGGATACTGGACAAAAATCTATCTTATACCAAGTTGCAATCAAACGTAGCATCTGTCATTGCGTTAGCGTAGCGTGCCCGAAGGGCATACGAAACGAAGTGGAGCGTTCGCGCAGCGTGTCCCCTTGGGACTCAGCAATCTCCCCCAACCACAAATTACTACAACAGAACGCAACTTGGTATTACAAAAAATACCAATTTGCGGAAAACCTGAAAATTGACACGGGAACGCAAATCCAGTCTTGACTAGAATTAAATACGATTTTTTATCTATTCTATAGGACTCATATTTGATTTTTGACGAAGCTAGGTAGACTTTTATCAGTTATCAGTTACCAGTTACCAGTTACCAGTGATCAATTGTTCATATCAAGTTCGGCTAATTAGTTATAATTCCCGAATCTATGCATTAAGCTTAAAAACCCTTCCCCTCTGCCCCTCTGCACCTCTGCCCCCCCTGCGGTCTTAATGATAAGTCTTTAACCGAACACGATATCACTGGTAACTGGTAACTGTTGACTGTTCCCTGTTGCCTGTTAAGCGCCCTAACGAGTAAGTTCATTAATAAAACCGGATTCCTATATGTTAATGTTGCTTTTCTATGTAAACAATGAGCGTTATGCCTTGGAAACTAAGCGAGTTGTAGAAGTAGTGCCTAAGGTAGCACTGAAAACTCTACATCATGGACCTGATTTGATCGCTGGTTTATTTAACTACCGAAATCGTCTTGTACCAGTAATTGATTTATGCCGTTTAATTCAGGGTACTCCTTGTCGTCCTCTATTTAGTAGTCGGATTATCTTGGTGAATTACCAAATTCACAATGATGATTCACCTACGGGAAATAGCTTTGGTTCTCAACCAAAATCGCATATTTTAGGATTGATGGCAGAACGTGTTACCGACACATTCCGCAAGCAAGAAACACAGCATTTTGTTCCAGGAATGAAAGTCGATACTGCTCCTTATTTGGGAGAAATGATTACTGATGGACAAGGAATGATTCAATGCCTTCAGTTAGACTACATTTTGCCAGAACGAGAGCGAATATTCTTGTTACCTGAACAGCAAAGTTATTGACAGGATTTTAATTAATGCTGACATCAAGGGTATTTCCAATATTATCTCCCGCTTCTTTCTGTTTAATGCCATCCCAATCAAGATAGGTGTTTTTGAAGTGGCGGAAGATTTCTTGATAAATTTGGCTCCTGACGCGATCGCCTCGTTTTCCATCTTCCAATTTTATCTCATCCACAAAAAATGTCAGTTCCAATTCAATATAATAGTCAGAGCCATCATGTTTCATTCCTATCATCTTGATTTGCGGTTCTTGCCACTTCTTGCGCGGCGCTTTTAACTTATGTTTCACCCACTTAAGCAAGTCCATGACATCATCATCTAAACGAGTTTCGTCAACTTGAGGATTAGATATTTTTTGAGACAAACGTTGCACCCTTCGCTTTAACAAATTAATCTTTCGCTCCCACTCATCCGAAATGAAGGATTCATCTTCATCCAGCAAATTAGGATCTTTAATCCCAAATCGATACCACTCCCTAATTAACTCAATCAGTCCCTCTTGATTGGTTTCCTCAAAATTAACTACAGTGCGGTTATTATTATTACTATCCTCAATTACTTGGAAACCTATGAGTTCTAAAACACCTTGATATTCCTGTTGAACATTTTCTATTTCTTCTGGCGTCATCCCTCCTTTTTCTACAAACTGCATTGTCACAACTAAAGCTTCAAGGGCTTGTTCAACTTCCTCTAGTTTTAAAATGACCTCTTGTTCAGCTAGTAATCGTAATTTACCAATTTTTTGTTGTTTAATGAGATTAAGGTCACTTTCTTCCGAATTATAGTATTCATCTATCACTTCCAATTTAATATCCATATCCCCGAGAGTATCGGGATGAGCTAACACGATTTCTTCTATGAGTTTATTAGATTCATCAATATTACATTCAGAGGGTATTTCTAGCGAAATCGAGTGATAGTATAAAGAGGTGGGACGGCTCAAATTAGTGATTTTCTGACCTTGTAATAGACTGTTAGGAATATAAACATCACAATGAGTACTAAATATATATAGCTCAGTCACTCTAATACCTATTCGGCGTAGCATTCCGATTGAACCATCTTCAAGCAGCAGGATGTCACCAAATCGAAAAGGAGTATCAATGAGTAAAACAATCCCACTAAAGAAATTAGCCAAAATATCCTGAAGTGCAAAACCAAGCACAAAAGTAGCACCACCTAGCGTTACCCAAATTCCAGTTAAATCAACCCCAAAGGAACTGATAACAACAACTCCACCAAGTGTGAACAGAAGCAAAGGAACAACGCCTGAGAGAATGGGAAGAAGTACGTCATCCCACATCGCTTCGCTTTGTTGAGTGTACTCTTTAAGGTAATAGATGAAAACTTGGGTAAATATTTGGACAGACCAATAAGTAATAACTATAACTATACTTGCTATCAAGATATGTTCTATCACTGGAAGAATGTGAATCTTGGCTAACTTCCAAAAAGTGATTTTTAAGCTGAGGATAGCGAAGATAATTAGGACAGGATAAGTGGAAACTTTTAAGGTAACGATTGCGATGTCCCGTTCAAACTTGCGAAATATGGGGCGCAAGATATAAGAGAAAAATAAATATAACAACCCAGTTCCTAAAGCCGTAATTAGCAAACTTGTTAGGATCAAGCCCCCTGTATTCATTTTATGAAATTGATGCAATAGGTTTTCTAACATATTACTTTCTCCATGAAATCAATCACATTTTTAGCTTATTGCACTACTAGTTTTAAACCTGGAAGCAATCGCTCTAAATTTTTCAATGATTTTCCTTGCCAAGGTATTTTTTTTGAACCTAACACTACCAATTGAACTCCTTTCTTTTTCCGCATTCCAAGAACAAACTTAGATAACATACTAATGCCCGAACTGTTGAGGAATGCTAATTCTTTCACATTTATTGTGATGGTTTTAGGTTCTAAACCAGCCACTTCATTGAGCAAATTAACAATAGGAGCGTAATCTTTGGGACCTCCTAGCGCGATTTGCCCTTTAAAATAAACTGTTGTGGATGCTGGATCGTATTGAACCTGATAGTCATCGCTTTTAACTTCTTGACCTGTCATAGGTTATTCGTACTTTTTTATTCAGTTATCCAAATCATTAATTATAGATAAATTATACAACGACTTGAGCCATTGTAGTCACAGTGATAATTTGTGGATGACTGGGATCAGACTCAAATTTCCAGCCTAATTTTGCTGAATAATCATTGATTATGGTCAGTAAACCTAAGCCAGAGGCTTCACTTTGTTCGTCTTCAGATGTTTTTTCAATCTGCTGAATATATAACTCATAAGTATCAGCAGAGAGTAGTTCCTTAATCAAGGCTTGAAATTTATCAACTTTTTGAGTAGTCATACTGTTCTGAGTAAAAATTACTGCAGTGACTTTCTCAATGTCTTCCAGAAAATGAATTCCAAACTTAACTGGATAATTATTGATTTTTTCGTTAAATTTAATGGCATTTTCTAAAAGTTCGTTGCTGATATAACTCACATTGTTTTTAATTGCTTTAATGCGTAGACGCGAAGCGGCTTGTCGTAAGACATCGCTATCCGGTTCATCAGGTAGAAAAGTCGAAAAATAGTCAGCAACAAAATAAGCTGATAAACGGATATTGCGCCATTGTTGTTTAATTATTTGAGAAGGAGAGGTAAAGCTCAGTTCTAAAGAATTATGTTCTCGGCTTAAGTCCTCAAGAAATTCTCCAAAAACTTGGTTCATGTTTGTCATTTCTTAAAGTTATCTCATTAACGCAATCATTTTTTTTGAGTTTTTACTATTAATAGTAAATTTTATTAGCAGATCATTTGCGACGAAAAAACCCCAACTTTTTCCTTTTATTCACATTCTGCTTAATTTCCTCAAATAGTTCTTCTTCTTCAAACGGTTCTTCCTCCTCAAATGATTCCTGATTTTCAAACATTTGCTTATTTTCAATTTTTTTCTGTTTAATAACTACTAAAGTAATGTCATCAAAAACCTTTTGTGTACCAATAAATTGCTTCACATCATCAACGATCGCTTGCTTAATTTGTTCGGCAGAATCATGCCAGTTTTGACTAATAACTTCGCATAATCGCTCAATTCCATATTGTTTTTTCTCAATATTGTACGCTTCCGGAATTCCATCGGTATAAAGCACAACTCCATCACCCGAATTTAATTCGATCATGGTATGATCAATAAAATCAGTAATTTCCTCATCTAACCCAATCGGGAACCCCAGATTGATTGTGTTAACGCGCTCAATATCACCCCCATTGCGCACTACAATTATTTCTTCATGCTGACCACTGATACTGATTTTGCCTTCTGAATAAGTAAGAACCACTAACGTCAAATTCTTCTCAGAATTCATCCGTCGGACATTTTTATAAATAGTCCGATTGAGCGCATCTAAAAATTTAACTGGATCGAGTTCTCGAATTTCTTTAAGAGTACGGACTGCTGTTTGCGTCATTACCATGACGATGCCACTTTCAAGACCGTGACCAGTGACATCACCGATGGCAATTGTGACGAGACCATCTGTGTACAGAACGTCATAGTAGTCGCCGCCTACTTCGTCGGCTGGTTCCATATAGCCGGCAATTTCTAAACCTTCTATGGCATTTAGTTCTTCGGATGTAGGCAGAATCATCCGTTGCATTTGGCGCAACATCTCCAGTTCTTTACGCATGCGGAGGTTATCAGCCTGGAGGATGGCTTCCGCTTCTTGTCGCTTGAGAAGGTTGGCGTATGCTTTAGAATGGTAGCGGATGCGAGCGATTAGTTCTGCCTTGTCTGGGAGTTTGACTATATAATCGTTGGCTCCTAATGCAAAAGCTTTTGCTTTGATAACCGGTTCTTCTTTACTAGAGAGAACGATCAGCGGAACGTCTTTGGTGGGGGCGTTGTGGGCGCGTAAAAAGCGCACTAAAACCAGTCCATCCATCTCTGGCATCACCAAGTCTTGTAAGATGATCGTTGGCTGACATGACTTAGCGACTTTAAAAGCCAAGGTTGGGTCACTACAGTAATGAAAGGTGATATCTTCTTCTGTGAGTAACATTCGACGAACGGCTTCGCCAATCATTGGTTGATCGTCGATCAGCAGAACTGTAATTGGGTCTTCTGCCACTGGTATAGCCTCCTTGCGAGACGTTTTTTTCAAATCAGGAGTGGGGGGTGTATCTTAATTTAATAAGAAAAGTGAGAAAAATTTGGTGTTAAATAATACTTTATAGACATGCGTATTCTCTTACGCTTGCGTAAACGGTAGGCGTAAGAGTTGCTTAGCACAAGCTTTTGCGATCGCCTCAATCGGTAAAATCTCCACAGCCGCTCCCAACTGGGCTGCTGCTTTTGGCATACCATAAACGACACAAGTAGCTTGATCCTGAGCGATAGTATGCCAACCAACAGAGCGCAAGGATAAGAGTCCTTGTGCCCCATCCCTGCCCATACCAGTCAATAGCACCGCTACTCCCTTTGTTGGCCAGTTTTTAACTAAACTTTCAAAAAAGACGTCCACAGACGGACGGTAAGGATAATCACGCGGTTCCTGAGTGTACTTGAGGCTGAGATTAGATTGCAAAACTAGGTGGTCATTGGTAGCAGCAATCAAGACTTGCCCAACTTCTATATGCGAGCCTGCGATCGCTAGTTTAACTGGCAATGGTGTTTGAGTATTCAACCATTGTGCTAAACCTGGGGTAAATTGTTCATCTACATGCTGCACAATAACGACAGCTGCTGAGAAATTTGCTGGTAACTGAGAAAGGATCACTGCCAACGCTTGGGGACCACCCGTGGAAGAACCAATTGCAATTAGGGGGGGACTTAGCTTTGATTGGTAACCTCTACGCTCTCCAATTCTTTGAGATGACTTGCTGGTTTTGCCAATTAATTTGCCTATCGTAGCGATTTTTTCTAATATCTCTACACCGCCTTGGATTTGCCCGCTCCTACCCAAAACAGGTGTATCTATAGCATCCAGTGCGCCATATCCCATTGCCGTAAAGACTTTGGATGCATTACCGCTGACAGTCGCTGTTACCAAAATAATTGCGCAAGGGGAATTGGTCATAATTTGACGCGTTGCTTCCACCCCATCGATAATTGGTATGAGTAAATCCATCAAAATTAAGTCTGGGGTATCTGCTGCACATTTTGCCACTGCTTGGCTACCATCATGAGCAATCCAAAGTATTTCATAATTTGGGACTTGCGCCAAGACACACCGTAGCGCTTCTATTGCGGTTGGCATATCATTTACAATGGCTATTCTCATAACAAATTCATAAAAGTATTTGCAACTTTATCAGGGATCGCCAATCAAATCAAGAACGGCATTTAACAAACTATTATCATGGAAACTGCTCTTAGTTAAGTAATAATTAGCGCCAACTTCTAAACCACGTATTCTGTCTTCTTGACTGTCTTTGTAAGAAACAATAATCACAGGTAAAGAATTCAAATTCGGATGATTTTTAATATTGCCGACTAGTTCTATCCCATTCATTCTCGGCATATCAATGTCGCTAATAACTAAATCATAAACACCCGTGCGCACAGCATTCCAACCATCCATTCCATCCATACTGACTTCAACTTCATAACCATTATTTTCTAGCAACTGCCGCTCCATTTCGCGCACAGTAATGGAATCATCTACGACAAGAATCCGCTTGTGTTGTCTAGATCCGCTGCTGTCAATTCCTTTGTTAATTTTGCTAATCAAACCGACATTGAGCAATTTGTCAATCGAACGTAGCAAATCTTCAACATCAACAATCAGAACGGGAGAACCATCATCCATCAGTGCGACTGCGCTAATATCTGGTACTTTTCCCAAACTCTTAACTAAAGGTTTGACAACCAAATCCCGCTCACCCAGAAATTTATCGACTACTAAGCCATAACGACTCAGGCGATCGCTGATGATAACGCATGGTAATTCTTCTGAGTTGTCAGCAGAGTTGTTCAATTCCAACACTTCATGAGCCGCCACCAATCCTATGTTTTGCCCATCCAAAACAAAATACTGGCGATTTTCCACAACGGAAATAGAAGAGGGATGAATCATGATAATCCGGTCAATGCGCGTCAGCGGAAAAGCATAAGGTTCTCCTGATATTTCCACCAACAGCGTGCGAATCACAGACAAGGTCAGTGGCAATTGTAAGTGAAAACTTGTTCCCTTCCCTAACTGAGATGCAGCTCGCACAATGCCCCCTACCTCCTGCACCATGCTTTGTACGACATCCAAACCAACACCGCGACCTGAAACCTCGGTAACTGCCTTTGCTGTGGAAAAACCTGGCAGAAATAGAAACTCCATCAATTCGGGTTCGCTTAACTGCTCCGCCATGTCAGCATTAATCATGCCCTTGGTGACAATTTTTTGGCGCAGGCGCTCTAAGTCTATTCCACCACCATCATCGGAAACTGTAATCGATAACATTCCGGCTCGATGAGCAGCTTCCAATCGCACTGTACCTTCAGGAGGTTTCCCCACAGCCTGCCGAGCTTCGGGCGGCTCAAGACCGTGATCAACGGAGTTACGTAAGATATGAGTTAGGGGAGCTTCTAGCTTTTCTAAAATATCGCGATCCACTTGGGTGGATTTGCCGATAATTTCAAATTTGACTTGCTTTCCCAAACGTCTGGCTAAATCCCGCATCATTCGGGGAAACCCCTGAGCGCCATCTACGAAAGGACGCATATTACTGGCAATGACTTCCCGATAAAGACGATCTGAAAGATTCCCAGAACGACGGGCAAATAATTCCAGTTCATTCAGGCGATCAGATAAAATTTGGCGACATTCGTTTGCCTTTGCTCTTGAAGTAGAGAGCGAGTCAGCAGCACGCTCGTTCAGGTTTTCCCCTACCAGGGATTCCTGCAGCTTTTCTAGAAGGTTAGACAGTTCAACTTGGCTTTTCTTGAGCCTTAGCAAAGAAGTAGCAAACGGTTGTAGCCAGTTTGCTTCTACGAGAGTTTCTCCAGCGAGTCCCATAATGCGATTGAGGTTATCCGCACTCACCCGCACCACGCGGTCTACACTCTTTGCATTTTGGATCTCTGCTATTTCCTTGGGAGATTTGGATGTGGTCGTTGGGGGTGGAGTTTTTGGTGATGGTGTAATGGGGGTTTTGGGTGATGAGGTAATGGAAGATGTGGCAGTTGCAGCTAGGGGTTGGGGAGATGAGGCAGTCATTTCTCCCCCCTTCGGGTATGCCTGAGTCTTCGGCACAGCTAGCGCCGAAGGGCGCGCTTCGCTAACGCTGAACGGCACAGCTTCGACAAACGTAGAGCCGGCACGAGGCAGAACCTCCTGGGAACTGCTCGCTGTCTGAGCTGCTCCCCTGCTCTCCTGCTCCCCTACTCCTCTGCTTCCTCTGCTCACGCCAGTCGCCTCAACGGAGGGAACCTCCGCACGGCGCTGGCTCCCCTGCTCCCCTGCTTCCTCTGCTCCCCTGCTTTCCTGCTCCCCTGCTCCCCTGCTCCCCTGCTCCCCTGCTTTCCTGCTTTCCTGCTCTGTTTTCTCTTTGTCTGCTTTTTTCTTTGTCTTCTTGCTGATGTTTGATTTCGGGCTTTCTGGCTTTTTGGTTTCCTGTGTTGGAATAGCAGAGATAGCAGAAACTAGAGTTTCAATTTCTGACAGATGTTGGGTTGACCAGTTTTCTAAATCAGTTTCCGGGACTTGCGCGATGCGTAGGAGCACATCAATGCCTTGGAGGCAATTATCGATTGGCGAGCCGACTAAGGAAACTTTTCCTTCCTTAGCAGCGATTAAGCAATGCTTGATTGCGTCGGAGATTCGGAACGCAGCATCAATTTCGACAATCCGCGCCGCCCCACCAACGCTATGGGCTGCCTGAATCAGGGATTCGATTTGTGCTTTGGTATAGCCTGGATTTGAATTATTTTTGCGCTCTTGTAAACTCGACTTAAATATTGCTGATAAATTTACCACTTCCTGCCGAAATAAATCCAGCATGGTTAAATTTTCGTCATCTTGGGAGATGGAGGGAAAGGCAAAGACGTCCACAGGGGGAGTCGGGGGAGCAGGGAAGGCAGGGGAGGCAGAGGGAGACAAGGAAGTGGGAATTTCTTCCTCATCCTCCTCCTCATCCTCCTCCTCATCCTCCTCCTCATCCTCCTCATCCTCCTCATCCTCCTCCTCCAGCCTACGGCGACCTACGGTCCACTTCGTTAACGCTGCGCTAACATCCGCCGTGTTCTGTTCATTAACCGCGTCGGCGCTTAAGCGCTGAACCGTGTCTTGTGCTTGCTGGTTTGGTGTCAAAATAGCAGAGATGGCTGCTATTAAGCTTTCAATTTCTCCTTGATGAGCGGCTAACCAATTGAGCGCTTCGCTCTCTTTAAGTTGAGAGAGGCGCTCAATCATATCAACTCCTTGCAGTAGCACATCGACTTGGTCACCCGAGTCAATTGTGATTGCTCCTTTTTGTGCAGCTACAAAGCAATCTTCCATAACGTGAGCTATTCTGACTGCGGCATCAAGTTGCACAGTACGAGCAGCACCCTTGATCGAATGAGATGCACGCATCAAACTTTCAAGTTCTTTGCTGGCGTTGGGGTTACCTTCCAACGCTAAGAGATTGTCGTTTATTATTGTTGCCTGGGCTTCCACCTCCATGCGGAATAAATCCAGCATGGAGAAATTGCTCATATCATGATTTGTCATTTGATGATTGGATCTAGGGAACTAGGAAGATCAAGATTCCCACGGAATGGGGATTAGGGGCATGCAATGGAATCGAGAATATTTATCTACTTGCTGCTGACAAACTATTGATCTGCTATATTTTGTATTCTTACTTGACAAATGTGCAGTTTTGCTTGTTCGTCATAAATGTTGTCAAAAATTAGGGGTGTAGGGGTATGAGGGTGTAAGGGTGTAAGGGATAAAATCAGTGGGGGCCTTACCCGGTGCACTGATTGGAGACCACCAAAATCTACGATTTGGTGGGGATCTTACCCAGTTTGGCTCCGGGTGTAGGCTGTACAAAAAATACGATTCTTCTTTTCACGCCAGATACCTACGGAGGGAGACCCTCCTGCAGTACTGGCTCCCCTATACCCCTACACCCCTACACCCCTTCTTGGTCATATAACTTTCTTATTGAGTGCGTAAAATAATAATTCATCATCTAAGTAACTAACCTTTTGATTCTTCCAGTTAAATATTCCTTGTGTATAATTTTCTGGCATTTTGGATAAAGTTGCAGGCACATTTGTTAGTTGCATCGGGTGGATGCGGTGTATACCAGAAATTTCATCAACAGGAAATACCCAACGATTGCCAAATTTCTCCACAACTACCATCCGGTTATAGATGACAGGGCTGATATTCTGCTGATTGTCATCTGCTGTTTCTATTCCCAGGAACTGTTTAAGTGAGACGCAAATCTGGACTTCACCCCGAAGATTCACCAGTCCCAAGAAAATATTGTTGCTGCGATGTGGTAGAATGTGAATTGTAGATGTCGGCATCACTTCTTGAATTAATTGCGCCGATAATGCCAGCCATTCTTGTCCTAGTCTAAAGATGCCCACCGTTATCGTCTCAATTGAAGCTACTCGGTCGGTTGCCTCTACAGATTTTTCTAATTTTTCCTTAGAGAGCAAATCAGTCCACTCATCCACATATGCTTGAGGGACTTCGCGTTCTAATAAACTCCGTCCCATTGAAGAATAAACTGGACAGTTTTGGCAGTGAATATGCTTTTTTAGTTCGGGACAAGAGTGATCGCCCCAAATGCCGATTTGATTCCAGCAATTGTGCACTTTTGAATTGGGAACTTCTTCTACACGCATCCCGGTGCTCCTAGAACTAGACTTTAAAGCGAGAAACTTCTTGGCGTAAGCCAACTGACGCCTCATTCAATTGGGCGATCGCCATGTTAATTCCACGCAGGGAATCAGCGGTTTGAG